>SVCK01000144.1 GCA_015058375.1 Clostridium sp. | reverse complement strand
CGCCGCCAGCGTTCGTCCTGAGCCAGGATCAAACTCTCAATAAAAAGTTTAATCTAATGCTCTAAAAACTTACTCATAAAAGAATTGCTGGTTTTTAACTTATCTATATATCTGTTCAATTTTCAAAGACCAATTTATTTCGTCGCTCTCAAACGACTCATTAAGTATATCGCTTTTTTCACCATATGTCAACAAGTTTTTTTAATTTTTTTTAATTAACTTTTACTTGCCAAGCACCTCAGCGACGTGTTTTATCTTATCATCTTCTAAACATAATGTCTTGAGAAATAGTCCATTTTCATCAAATTAATGCATATTTACTCTTCATATCTATTTTTCGCTCTACAATTTGCAACACGATACACCAGGGATAGTTTAATTCTAATATATATGTATATATGCTTGACACATATTTTGTTGAATAATATAATTATTTAATAGAAATATTAAATTTGGGTATGAATTTTCTTAAAAATTTATGCCTTTTTTTATTAATCAACACTACAACATATGAAAGGATGTGAATAATCCTAAATTATATAGGATTTCATTATGTTTGGATTTTTTAAGAAAAAGAAAAATAAAGTTAACGAAGAATTAAGATTAGTAGCAGCTGTATCAGGGAAAGTATTACCTTTATCAGAAGTACCAGATCCTGTCTTTGCTCAAAAAATGGCTGGAGATGGTATTGCTATAGATCCATCTAGTGACATTGTTGTTGCTCCTGCAGATGGTGAATTATCATTAGTGTTTAATACTAAGCATGCTTTTGCTATGACTTTAGAGAATGGTGCAGAAATTTTAGTTCATATTGGTGTTAATACAGTAACTCTTGAAGGTGAAGGATTTGAACAACTTGCTGAAGCTGGAACAAAAGTAAAAGCAGGAACTCCAATAATAAAAATTGACAGAGAATTTATTAAAAGCAAAGATTTATCTCTAATGACTCCTATATTAATAACTAATCCTGATTCATTCGAATTAAAAAATATAGAAAATATTGATGCAATTGCTGGTGAAACTACAGTAATAGAATACAAAGCAAAATAGTATCATAAACTTAGAACAAAACAGCTTAAGTCAAGCTCTTTAGTGTAGCAAAGCCTCTCAAAAGGTTCTATATATATAAAGACAACCATATTAGCAAAAACTAATATGGTTGTTTCTTATATATTATTTCATTTGATTACTTGTAATATAATATGTTATATGATCTCTCCACTTGCCATCTATAAACAAATAACTCTCATTTAATCCTAATTCTTTAAACCCACATGATTTTAACACATTTCTTGAACGCATATTTTCAACCAAAGCAGATGCCTCTATCCTATGAAGCCTTAACTCCTTAAATGCATATTCTAATGCCATTTTCACTGCTTCCTTCATATAACCTTTTCCTTGTTGATCTTTATCTATAGAATATCCAATAATTCCATTCTTAAATATACCACCAACTATATTAGAAATTTTAACCTTACCTATAAGGTTGTTTTCTTTAAATATTCCCATATCAACAGTAGTTCCACTTAAAAATTGTCTATAACTTTCACTTATCAACTCTTTTTGAGTGTCTATTGTATAAAAACTACTATCTCTGCTTGGCTCAAATGCTCTCAAGTGATCTTTATTTCTAATATAATACTCCATTAACGCTTCTGCATCTTCTAATGTAAGTAATTTCAATTCAATATCTTCAGAATATAAGTCTATAAAATTAATTCTTTCACATTCATTATAGTCACTTCTGACTATACCCATACTTATTTCATTTCCATATTCACCTTTATAATATATATTATCAAAAAATATTCCTTCTAATATAAATCCTAAATCCAAAAAAGACGATACATTTATTGAATCTCTAGTATATATATTAACCTTATTTATATTCATATTTTTAAAAACTGCTTGAACTATCAATTTTAATGTTTCTTTTAATAATTCATATTCATTATCTCTATAAAAATTTAACTTAACGCTACAATTCCTATTTTCTTCATCTAAATTGATCATGCTAAATCTTCCAATAATAATCTTATCTTTATCTTTTATAACATAATCCTTTTCACTATCCGCCTTCTTTGTAATTGTCACTACTTGTTTTTGCAGCATTAAATGTCATCTCCTAAAACTCATCAATATCACAACAATTTAATTATATATTAAATTGATTATATTCATCAATATTTTGGTATATAAATTTAACTTAGAAAAGTTCAAGAGAAAATAAATATAATCACTTATTAATTTCTAATATATCTTTTATTACTTCTGCAGCTATTATCATCCCAGCTACTGGTGGAACAAAAGATATACTTCCTGGTACTTGCCTTTTTGATAAACCTTCTTTTTCTTTACACTTATCTATTTCATTCAAAGTAGGTTTTATAGGCAATTCTTCTGAATATAATACTTTAAGTTTCTTAATACCTCTCTTTTTAAGTTCATGCCTCATTACTTTAGCTAAAGGACATACCTTTGTTTTATATATATCTGAAATTTTAAATTGAGTTGGATCAAGTTTATTTCCAGTTCCCATAGATGATATTATTTTTATATGATTTGCTGTGCAATACTCAATTAATCCAATCTTAGCTGATACCGTATCTATTGCATCAACTACATAATCAACATCATCAGGAATAATATCTGAAACATTTTCTTTAGTAACAAAAATTTGCTTAGTTATTACATTACATTCTTTATTTATAGTAAGTATTCTTTCCTTCATAACATCAACTTTAACTCTACCTACAGTATCATAAGTAGCATGTATCTGTCTATTTAAATTAGTTACAGATATTGTATCATCATCTACAAGTATAAGTTCTCCAACTCCTGCTCTTACTAGGGCTTCTACCGTAAAACTTCCAACCCCTCCTATACCAAACACTATTACTTTACTACTTGCTAATTTATCTAATCCATCTTTTCCAATTACTAATTCAGTTCTTGAAAGACTCTGTTGTTCCATATTCACTATAAAAGCACCTTCTTTCTTACCTTTTCATTCTAATTGTTCTATGAATACGCAGACTCTTAATAAAACCATTATATACTTACTATAAACTATTTGTATATAACAAGTTAACACGCTCAAAAAATATAAATAGTAATTATTTTTAAACTTTGATAAACTATATTTATAAATAATATAAGCTGCAAAATAGCAGTTAATTTTGGAGGTAATATATGATTTTTGGAATAATTGCTGCAATGAGTGAAGAATTAGAAATCTTACTTAAAGATATGAACCTTGAAGATAAAAAGATCAAAGCAAATATGACTTTTAACAAAGGTAAACTATGGGGTAAAGACGTTGTTGCTGTAGTATGTGGAATAGGTAAAGTAAATGCTGCTATCTGCACTCAAATTCTTGCATCTGAATATAATGTTGATAAAATCATTAACGTTGGTGTTGCAGGTGGTATAGGTAAACAAATCTATCCTGGAGATATAGTTATCGCTGATAATCTAGTAGAACATGATATGGATACTACTGCTTTTGGAGATCCTCATGGTCAAGTGCCTAGAATGGACACTTTTGATTTTAAATGCGATCCAGACTTAATAAGTGCAGCCAAAAAAGCATGCTATAAATTAGATGGAAATATACATACTTTTGTAGGAAGAATAGTTTCTGGAGATGTATTTGTAGCTGATATAGAAAAAATTCAATGGCTTGAAAGTGAATTCTCTGCTTTATCTTGTGAAATGGAAGGAGCAAGTATAGCTCATACATGCTATCTAAATGGCATTCCTTTCGTTGTTATAAGATCAATCTCTGATAATGCAAATAATGGAGCTCACATGGAATATGAAAAATTCACTCCAATTGCTGTTAAAAACTCTACTGCATTATTAAAAGAAATGCTTCTTTCAATTTAGTTCAGTAAATAAATAATTCTGTGTAAACTTTAGATTTATATTTACACCACAAACATATGCAATCTTTAAAAAGCATTTATATTACTTGCTTTTTAAAGATTGCATAATTTTTAACTCGTTTTTTATATTGCTAATTAATAAAAGCGATAAAATGCTTTTATTTTTTGTAAATATTTGATATTATTGTATGGCAGTGCTTTTGTCAACGAATCAAAATTATATAAACAGAGAGGTAAAAAATATGTGGCTCACTAAAAACTCAATAAAAATAAAAAAATATAACTATCAGTCTGTATTAAAAAATATTCTATCTTATATTAATAATCACAGATATATATTTATGATTATAATGTCCTTACTAGCATTGTTATTAAGATTGAACTACATAGACAGCAGCGGTGGCGACTATGATGGTTTTTTAAAAATTTGGTGCAAATACCTCAAAGATAATGGAGGTTTTAAAGCAATTGCTTCAGTAGATACCGATTATAATGCTATATATCTATATTTCTTAGCATTATTTACTTATATACCTATAAAAGATTTATACTTAATTAAAATTCTTTCTTTTATATTTGACTTTGTTATGGCTATAGTTGGTTCTTACTTAATAGAACACTTTAAACGAAATAGCTCATATAAAAATTTATATTCATTAACAGTATTTTCAGGTATATTATTAATGCCTACTGTAATTTTAAATAGTTCAAGATGGGTTCAGTGTGATTCCATATACACAGCATTCTTATTTTTAACATTATATTTTATGTTAAAGAAAAAATATAATATGTCTTTCATATTTTATGGAATTGCAATCACTTTTAAACTTCAAGCAATATTTTTACTACCAGCAATAGGAATAATTTTTCTAAAAAATAGAGATTTTTCTTTTACTAAATTTTTATGGATTCCTTTAGTTAATTTCATATTATACATTCCAGCTATGATTATAGGAAAACCAATAACTTCAATATTTGATGCATACATTTGTCAAACTGGTAAATATGCATACAAAACAACTTTAGGTTATCCTAATATTTATTACTTTTTTGAACTTGATAAAATTGAACTAATTAAACCTGGAATTATTTTCACTATGTTTTTATTATTTGCTCTTATGTTTTTTGTACTTTTTTCAAAACAAAAACTTAATGATAAAGACATTATAGAACTAAGTATAACAGTGTTATTTTTAGTTACTTTTTTCTTACCTGAAATGCATGATAGATATGGCTATACAGCAGAAGTCTTATCTTTAGTATATTTCTTTATAATAAGAAAAGATTGGCTTATTCTTTTAATGATAAATTTAAATGCATTTGTTAATTACTCATCATTTTTAGATGGTGTACCTGAAGAAGTTCTTCCTTCTATTGCTATATATCAACTCGTTGTTGTATTATACTTCACATTTAACTTTGTTAGAAATCGTCTTAAACAAGATTGTTTAACGGAATAATTTTTCAAAGCCATCTAAAAGAATTTTATACTTTTTCTAATTATTAAAAAATAGAACTGTCACTCCATATTAGTAGACAGTTCTATTTTCATTTATACACATTTAACTTAATTTATGAACAAATAATCCACTTCTCAGTTTTGGTTCAAACCATGTTGACTTAGGAGGCATCACTTCCCCAATATCAGCTACTTTCATAATATCTGACACTTCTGTTGGATACATAGAAAATGCTATCTTCATATCCTTATGAACTCTTCTTTCAAGTTCATCAATACCTCTTATTCCTCCAATAAAATCAATTCTATCGGAAACTCTTACATCATCAATTCCTAAAATAGGAGTCAAAACATTGTTTTGAAGTATTGCCACATCAAGAGAATCTATAGGATCTTCTTTATTATAACTTCCGTTTTTGGCTTCAAGTAAATACCACTCTTCATCTATAAACATACCAAATGTATGTTTTTTACTTGGTTTAACTTGTGTATCTGATTTAGTTACTATAAACTTTTCTTCAAGTTTTTGTATCAATTCTTGCTTAGTTAATCCATTTGTATCTTTAACAACTCTATTATAATCCAAAACCATTAAATCATTATCTGGAAATGCAACCGCTAAGAAATAATTGAATTCTTCTTCTCCAGTAAAATTAGGATTAGTATTTCTTCTCTTTAATCCAACTTTAACCGCTGAAGCCGATCTATGATGACCGTCAGCTATATAAAAAGCATTAACATCTTTAAATAAAGATATAATTTCATTAACTATAATTTCATTATCTACAACCCATACTATATGACTTATTCCATCTTCAGAAGTAAAGTCATATGTTGGTTTTCTCTTACACCAGTCTTTAATTACTTCTGATGCTACATTATCTTCTTTATACGTCAAGAAAATTGGTCCTGTATTAGCATCACAATAATCAACATGGTTTATTCTATCCAATTCTTTATCAGCTCTAGTAAATTCATGTTTCTTAATATTGTTATTTATATAATCATCTATCGATGCACAAAAAACTAATCCTGTTTGAGCTCTTCCATTCATTATTTGTCTATAAATATAAAGACATGGTTTTTCATCTTGTATATATTCTCCATTTAAAATCATTTTATCAAGATTTGCTCTAGCTTTTTCATAAACTTTTTTATCATGTACATCTATAGATGGATCAAGATCAATTTCAGCTCTATCTACATGTAAAAATGAATAAGGATTTCCTTTAACCATCTCTCTTGCTTCTTCACTATTCATTACATCATAAGGAAGTGCTGCAATTTTTGAAGCTAATTCTTCTACTGGTCTAATACCTTTAAATGCCTTAACAACAACTGCCATCTGAATTCCTCCTAAAATTTATAAATTAAAGAAAGTTTTAATTGTTGAAACTACTTCTTCACCTATTCTAACCTGAGCTTCTTTAGTTGATGCACCAATATGAGGAGTAACGCTTACTTTTGGATGATTAACTAACGCTTCATTCTTAGTTGGTTCTTCTTCAAATACATCAATACCAGCACCAGCAACTTTATTATTATCTAATGCTTCTATTAAAGCAGCTTCATCTACTACCTTTCCTCTAGCACAGTTTATTAAAATCACTCCATCTTTCATCAATTCAAATTCTTTTTTACCTATTAATGCTCCCTTAGTCTTATCATATGGAACATGTAAAGATATAAAATCAGAAACCTTTAATAATTCTTCTATCTCCAGAAAATCATAATCCAACCCATCTTGTTTTCCAAATAAGTCAGTATAAACAACTTTCATTCCTAAAGCTGTAGCTTTTTGTGCTAACGAACGTCCTATTCGCCCCATACCTATAATTCCTAAAGTCTTTCCATTTATTTCGATTCCTTTATATTTCTTTTTATTCCATTCACCATTTCTCATAGTAACATTTGATACATTTATGAATCTTGCCACAGCAAACATATGAGCTATTGCAAGTTCTGCAACTGAATTTGAACTTGCATTTGGTGTATTCTTAACTTCAATCCCATTATCTTTAGCTGTTTGTAAATCTATATTATCTATACCAACACCAGCTCTTACAATTAATTTTAACTTTCCTCCTGCTTCTACATCAATTATTTCCTTTGTCAATTTTGTAGCTGATCTTATAACAACCGCATCAAATTGCTTTAAAGCTTCCCCAACTTTATCCTGCTCTATATGTTCATTTACAACTTCTACTCCAACTGCTTTTAATTGAGCTATAGCTCCATCTTCCAAACCGTCGTTTGTTAATATCCTAATCATTTTATATTAATCCCCCTTATATTTTGCTTATATAGTTTATGAGAGTTTAAAGAATTTGTATAATCTCTAAACTCCCTTTATATAATTAAAGTCCTAATATTTCATTTATATTCTTTAATAATTCTTTTATATCTTCCATTTGACAATCTGCCATATGTGCAATTCTAAAAGTCTTATTTTTTAATGCCCCATATCCATTAGATATTTGAAATCCTCTTTCCCCTAATGCCTTATTCAAAGCAGCAACATCAATATTTCTTATATTTGCTATATTAGTCACTGTATTAGACAGGTGATTTTCATCTGAATATAATGCAAAATTTTTCTTTGCCCAATCTCTAACCACTCTTGCCATTTCTTTATGTCGTTCAAATCTATTTTCAAGACCTTCAACATTTATTATTTGATTTAACTGATAATCTAGAGCAAACATATGTGATAAAGAAGGTGTTGACGGATATTGATAATCCTTCTTTTGAATATAATCATATAATTTTAATAAATCTAAGTAATAACCTCTATGAGGAACCTGTTTAGCTCTATCTCTTGCTTTATCAGAAAAAGTACATACAGCTAATCCTGGAGGCAATCCAAGACATTTTTGTGATGATGTTATACAAACATCAATTCCACACTTATCTACTTCTACCTTACTTCCTCCAGCTGAACTTACCATATCCACTATGAACACAACATTAGGATACTTCTTAACAACTTCCCCAATCTCCTCTATAGGATTCATAATTCCTGTAGATGTTTCATTATGAGTTACAGCTACTAAATCATATTTTCCTGTTGATAAAGCTTTATCTACTTCATCAGGATCAACAGCCTTACCCATTTCAACTTCAAATAAATCTGCTGGTACATTATTTTCCACAGCCATTTCATACCATCTCTTACCAAATGCCCCAACTGAAAAAACTGCTGCTCTCTTTAATGTACAACTTCTAATAGCACCTTCCATAAGTCCACTACCAGATGATGTTGATATTAAAATCTCACTGTTTGTGTAAAATAATTTTCTTAAATTATCACTAATTCTTCTTTGCAATGCTGAAGCTTCCTTACTTCTATGACCTATCATTGGTATAGCCATTTTTTGAAGTACTTCAGGAACTACTTCAACTGGACCTGGAATAAATAACTTCTTATGCATATAAAATCCCCCCATTTTTTTATTACATTGTTAAGCGAATTCGTAAAATTCTGCTTATTTGTTAATTTTACTACTATTTCCCAATTAATTCAATACCCAACAATCATTTTTAACATATTATGTATAATTTTCAACTAATATGTTTTTTTAATTTATAAATAAAAAACAGGAATTCTCATCATAAAAATCACTTTTTATACGAATTCCTGTTTCTATCTTATTTTAAATATATGTTTTTTATCTCATCCATACCTTTGTTAAGAATAAAATTATAAAATAATATATTAACCCAACTGCTATTGCTATAGGTATTAAAAGCTCTGACAATGCTATTATAAGTGCAAATATATCTTTACTTTCAAATTCAGTTTCTTTTAATTTCTTAAACTGTTCTTTTTCTTGAAGTTTTTGTTCTTTTGATTTACGCTTAAATCCTCCAAATAATCTTTCTGTAATGCTTGGCACATCCATAAATTATTCCTCTCCTGCATAATGACATGCAACAAAATGTCCTTTTTTAATCTCCCTATACTCAGGAACTTCACCTTTACATTTTTCAGTTGCACGTGGACATCTTGTATGGAACTTACATCCCTTTGGTGGATTAGCAGGTGATGGAAGATCACCTTTTAATATAATTCTTTCCCTCTTAATAGTTGGATCAGGAATAGGAATTGCTGATAATAATGCCTTAGTATATGGATGTAATGGATTTTCAAATAATTCTTCCTTATCTGCAAGTTCCATCATATTACCAAGATACATAACCCCTACTCTATCACATAAATGTTCAACTACAGAAAGATCATGTGATATGAACATATATGAAAATCCTTTTTCTTTTTGTAATTTAACTAAAAGATTTATAATTTGTGCTTGAATTGATACATCAAGAGCCGATACTGGTTCATCAGCAACTATAAAGTCTGGTTCTAACGCTAATGCTCTCGCTATACCTATTCTTTGTCTTTGTCCACCTGAAAACTCATGTGGAAATCTATCTATGTAGTAATCAGGAAGTCCACACTGATCCATTATTTCTAGAACTTTTCCTCTTAATTCAGCTCTAGAAACCATTTTATGATCAATTAAAGCTTCTCCAATTATATTTCCCACAGTCATTCTTGAATCCAATGATGCATAAGGATCTTGAAATATAAGCTGCATTTTAGGTCTTAACTTTCTTAATTCCTTTTTCTTCATATTAGTTATATCTTGTCCTTTAAAATATACCTTACCTGAAGTTGGCTTAAGTAATTGAAGTATAGTTCTACCAGTTGTTGATTTACCACATCCTGATTCTCCAACAATTCCTAGCGTTTCACCTTTTTTTATTTCTAAAGATATATTATCTACGGCCTTAACATGCCCTACAGTTCTTCCAAAGAATCCTCCTTTAATCGGAAAATATTCTTTAAGATTTTCAACCTTTAATAATACTTCATCTTGCATTACTTATCCCCCTCCTTATTGAATTCTTTATCACATAACCAACATGCTACTTTATGTCCATTTCCTATATCATATAATTTAGGAATTGTATTAGTACATACATCCATGCAATGATTACATCTTTCATTAAAGTAACATGAATCTTTAATTCCTATTGGATTAGGAACTTGTCCAGGAATTGAATAAAGTTCAGCTTTTCTTTCAGTTATTGATGGCTTAGATTTTAATAATCCAACAGTATATGGATGTGTAGGATTCTTAAATATCTCTAATACAGGACCTTCTTCAACTACTTTTCCTGCATACATAACAACAACATAATCAGCCATTTCAGCAACAACACCAAGGTCATGAGTAATCATTAAAATAGCAGTATTATGAGTTTTCTTTATTCCTCTCATAAGATCTAGAATTTGTGCTTGAATAGTAACATCTAAAGCTGTTGTTGGTTCATCTGCAATTAATAGCTTAGGATTACATGCTAGTCCCATAGCAATCATAACTCTTTGTCTCATACCACCTGATAATTCATGAGGATAGCAGTCTACAATTTCATCTGCTCTAGGGATTCCAACTTCCTTTAATAAATCTATAGCTTTTGCCTTTGCTGCTTTCTTATCTAATCCTTCATGTAATATTAATGTTTCCATTATTTGATATCCAACAGTAAACACAGGATTTAAAGAACTCATTGGTTCTTGGAATATCATTGCAATATCTTTTCCTCTTATTGCACACATTTCATCTTCTGATAGCTCAAGAAGATTTTTTCCATCAAATAATATTTCTCCACCTTCAATTGATCCATTATCAGCTATTAGTTTCATAATACTCATTGATGTAATTGACTTACCACAACCTGATTCACCAACAATACATACAGTTTCTCCTGGTCTAACACCAAAAGAAACGTCATTAACAGCTTTAACTGTACCTGCTTCTATCTTGAAAAAAGTTTTTAAGTTCTTTACTTCTAATAATTTATCGCTCATAACTACTACTCCTATCTGTTCTTCTTAGGATCTAATGCGTCTCTAAGAGCATCTCCAAATAAATTAACCCCAAGTGTAATTAATAATATACAAACTCCAGGTGGTACCCAAAGCCAAGGTCTCTTCTCGATATTTGCCTGTGAATTTGCTGCATTTATCATATTACCCCATGATGGAATAGGTTCAGTTACACCAACACCTAAATAACTTAACGCTGATTCTGTTATTATAAATGATCCAATTCCAAGTGTAGCATTTACTATTAATATTGGAATTACATTAGGAATAAGATGCATTAATATTTTTCTAGTATCTCTTAAACCTAAAGCTTCTGTAGCTTGCATGAATTCTTGTTCTCTAAGGCTTAAAATTTCACCTCTTACAAGTCTTGCTATACTACCCCAACTAAGTACTCCCATTATAAATATCAAATATATAACTCTAATCTTCGCTGGAACTTGTAGTTCAGAAAGTATACTACCTAAAATAATTATTACAGGTAAGAAAGGTAATGACATCCATACATCAGCTAATGCCATTAATGCAGTATCAATCTTACCACCATAATATCCTGCTATAGCTCCTATTAATGTTCCTATAAGCATTTCTACAATTACTGATACAACACCAACTAATATAGAAATTCTTCCTCCATACATTAATCTTGTAAGAATATCTCTTCCTAACTTATCAGTACCAAGAATATGTCCATCTACCATAAATCCAACTTGTATATCATTGGTTTGTGTATTATAGTCATATTTCATGAAAAAAGGTCCTATAAAACATAATGTAACAATAGCTATTATTAAAACCAACCCAAACATAGCCAGTTTATTTTTCTTTATTCTATTAAATACCACCTTACTAGGCGATACTATTTCATTATTTCTTTCGTCTCTCTTCTTCATAATGATCCCCCTATTTTAACTTAATTCTTGGATCTACAACTGCATATAGAACATCAGAAAGTAAGTTTCCTAGTATAGTTAAAAGACCCATAAACATATTGAATCCCATAAGAAGAGTATAATCTCTGTTATTTATGGCATCATATGCTACCTTACCAATTCCTGGCCATACAAAAACTGTTTCTGTTATGATAGCTCCTGCAAATAGACTTGGAATACTTAAACCTATAAATGTAACTATTGGAATCAAACCATTTCTTAATACATGTCTATATATTACAACTTTTTCTTTTAATCCTTTTGCTCTTGCTGTTCTAACATAGTCTTGTTTTACAACTTCAAGCATAGATGTTCTGACGTATCTGATAAAACTACCTACTTGAAGAACTGTTAATGTTATTACAGGTAAAACCATATGCTTAATAACATCTACACAATTAGACATTCCAACAGTATCTGAACCAGCTGTAGTCATACCTCCAATTGGAAGAATTTTTAAATTTATTGAAAATACCTTCATAAGAATCATTGCCAAGAAGAAACTTGGAGCTGACATAGTAAAAAACGCTATAAAAGTCCATACCTTATCAAATCCCGAATATTGTTTTACTGCTGAAGTTATTCCTACTGGTATTGAAATTAATAATGTAATTATAAATGAAGTCATAGCCAATAAAAATGAATTCCATACATATGTATTTATAACTGTAGATACAGGTTTATTAAATTTTAATGAGTCACCAAAATCTCCTTTTACAGCATGACTCATCCATGATACATATCTTGCAGTCATAGGTTTATCTAACCCATATATTTCTTTCAAATTTTCAACTTTCTCTGCGCTCATGTTTGGATTACTTTTTGCATCGACAAAATCCCCAGGTATCATACCAATTATAAAGAATAAAATTATCGATAGTACAATCATCAGCGGTATTGCTTTCAGTATTCTTTTAATAACGTAACTTATCATACAATCTTCTCCATTCTAAAAAATAATATATATATCATTTAAAAAGGCATCTATAAAAGATGCCTTTAGTAACAATCCATCAATCTTTACTTAGCACTATCTTCTAATTCTGTTTTGTATAGATAGTATCCATAGAATTGGTAAGGTGAAACTGTGAAATTCTTAACTCTACCATTATACGCATATAAATCACTTCTTTGATATAATGGAATTTCTGGTAATTTTTCGTTCATTTCAGTGTATAATTCTTTATATAAATCTTTTAACTTATCAATATCTGTTTCTGCTGTTATCTTATCAAATAAACCATCAACTTTTGCATTACTATAACCTAACCAGTTTTGTGGTGCACCAGTTCTATATGTTAATGATGAATCTGGATTTGCTAGTAATCCATGTGCCATGAAATATAAATCCCAACCATCTGCATTCTTAATTTTTTGTCTCATTGATGGGAATTGCATAACTTCACTTGTAAAGTGTACACCAAGTTCTTTCCAATCATTTGTTGCTACTGGTACTAACGCATCAACAACTGGGTTACTTGTAGTTCCAACTAAATGTACTTCTAACTTCTTACCATCTTTTTCTCTAATTCCATCTGAACCTTCTTTCCATCCAGCATCATCAAGAATTTGTTTTGCTTTATCTAAATCATAATCATAGCTATTTGGTACATCTGCATATGCCCATGAAGATTTTGCTTGGAAGCTAGTCATAACATTTGCATATTTATCATAAACAGTTTGTACTATCTTAGGTCTATTTAAACCTGTCATTAACGCTTGTACAACCGCATTATCTTTTAAAACTGATTTATCAGTATGATTTATTCCGATATATCCATAACCATTTGTTGGGAACATGTCATATCCTAAGAATCCTGCTGATTCTAATTGATCTACGTTATCTACATTTACACCAACTTGGTCTAAATCAATTTCTCCAGACTTTAACATTGATATTTTAGTTTCATCTGTATTTACTCTCCAAATAATATTTTTTATCTTTGGAGAACCTAAATAAGATTGATCATTAGCTTCAACTCTAACTTCTTGTCCTTGCTTGTAATCCACTAACTTATATGCTCCTGATGTTGGTCCTGGATTAGTATAAGTTTCTGCCATTTTATCTGTATTTCCATGTTTATAATAATCTTTATAGAAATGTTCAGCTACTGGTTCTATACTTCCTAAATCATAAATTGCTCCTGAACTAGGTTTTTCTAATGTAAATACTATAGTTCTATCATCAACAACTTTAATACCTGATATATCTTCAGATGTTCCATCATAATATGCCTTTGTTCCTGCAATTACTGTTCCTCCTGAAATCATATCATTTTCACCAGAATATGTTTTATCACACATAATCTTGAAAGAAAATTCTATATCTTTTGCAGTTAAAGGTTGTCCGTCTGACCACTTTAATCCATCTCTTAATTTAAATGTATAACTTAAATTATCTTCCGATATTTCACAACTTTCTGCTAAACGATATTCTGTCATTTCTCCCTTTTCATCTGGAGCTATTAATGGTTCAAATAAAGAATGGAATACCTCCCAGTCATATGAACTTGAACTATATCCTAATGGATTAAAACATCCATCAAATTCATTACTTCCAATTATTAAAGTATCAGTTCCCCTATCTTTTGCTGCGTTTGGATTTTTACTCATATCTTCTGCTGAATATCTTGTTATTTCAGAACTTGATAAATCAGTATCCTTGCTATCTGATTTTCCTGAATTAGAACTTCCACAACCTACTGCCATTGCAGCTGTAAGAGTTAAAGCCAGCATTGCTAAAATTTTCTTTGTTTTCATTATTAATCCCCCTTATTATTTAGGCTTATCAAACCTTTTATTTCCTACAATCCATTTTATTGCATGTTATACAAAAAAGAAGTTATCTCGCAAAATTAAATATTCTAATAACTTCTTTGTTACATTTATCTGTTTTGTTTAATTTTGTTGTTATAATATTAAAATTTTGGCGTTTTGTTAATTAATATATTAATATCATTTTTTGTATATGTCAATATCTTCTTATATATTGTTTTTTTAGATTTTTATTGACCACTACATCTTAACGTTCCATTTTATTTAAAATATGAAAAGTAAAAAAAGATATTTTATTCAAAAAATTACAAGAGATTAAATTTTATTTTTATAGAAATTTAATCTCTTGTAATTCTTAAATCATTTTAAATTTTATAAATCTTTTTCAAAATAAAGAACAGATTCTGTCTCTCTGCAATATTTTACACAAATGCATTGAGCTAATTTTCTAGGACACTTGTAGCACAAGCATTGCAAATCATGCCCATTACACTTTCCCATCTTTTTATCTGGACAATCGCCACAATTTACACCAGTTCCAGCTGGCATAATACCATCTCCAATTCTATATACATATAATTCTTATCTATTATACATTTTTTTATAGTAAAAAAATATATAAAAATTAAATACGTCAAACTTGCACTCTTACAATATTTTTTGATTTTTCTTCAGACATTTTTAAAAGTACCACTATAACTTATATTGAAAGATTTCCTTCATTTATTTCCTATTTTTATCTTTTGGCATACATAGCACATAATTTAATTATTCTGCTTTTCAGTTTTTTATGGCCTACCACTATTTTTTAATGTTTTTTTACTTGCATATCAGAAAGCCAGTAATTCTTAGTTGTATCAATAAATGAAGCTTTTCTATCAAAGTTTCAACCTATTTGACAGTTTTAATTTCATTTATTTTTCTCAATCTGCATATAAAATATCTATTTTTTGCATTAAATTTTATACTTTCTCAAGCATAAAAAAAAGTTAGGAGATATATAATGAGCAAAAAATTATTTACACAAGATGAAATAGATATTCTGTCTAAAAATAAATATGTTAGGAATGTAAGTAGCAAAGGAATTACATATAGTGATGAATTTAAAAGGTTATT
>SVCK01000143.1 GCA_015058375.1 Clostridium sp. | reverse complement strand
GTAGTCTTCCGTCCTGAAAGATAATCCTTAACCGCTTGTATTTTATCTTCAACTGAATATTTAAATTTTCTTCCCATAAAAAAATACCTCCAAAGTAGAGTTTGGTTATTTACCATGTCTACTTTAGAGGTATCATATCACAATTCAGATTACATCTCCCTTTTTCATTTAATTATATACAAAACCTAATTAAAATATTTGTTCATATCTATTTAATAAGATATGTCCCTTCTGAATCCTGTCTTATTCTTCCTTCCTTCATCAATCCACCCAAAGTCATCTTAAAGTAATTTTTTGAAGTTCCAAAAGTTTCTTTTATAAGTTCTGAAGCTGTTTTATCGTTAAATGGCATAAAACCATCATGACTTTCAAGATAATTTAAAATTTCTTCTTTTATAACATCTCTAGCTTCTAGTCTTTTCATTCTAGTAGTAATTCCAATAACTCCATCTTCATATATCCTTTTTACTCTTCCTTTAAATTTATCTCCTGGATATATATCATTATAATGTTCATTTCCTAAAATAATTGCTTGATATTTTCCATCTATTGCAACTCTTATAGTTTTTTCTCCACCTTTACCATATGTAATAGCTTCAACTTCTTGCCCCACTTCAAATCCTTCACCAATTTCAATATAATGGTCAACATAAGTAGTTGCTGCTAATCTTCCTGTTTTATCTACATATGCATATAATAAATATTTCTTACCTTTAAGCATTTTAAATTTCTGTTCTTTTAAAGGTATAAATATATCTCTATCTAATCCAATATCTGCAAAAGCTCCAAAAGAACTTTGCCCAACAACTTCTAAATAAGCCACTTCTCCTACTGTTATAAGAGGTTTTTTAAAAGTAGCTATTGGTCTATTTTTAGAATCCTTATATACAAATACTTCTACAGTGTCTCCTTCATTAACTTCATGTCCTTCTAAAAGAGATTTTGGAAGTAGTACATCATTTCCTTTTTCATCTTCAAGATAAAATCCAAACTCCACTTCTCTATCAACTTTTAAAGTATTGTATTCTCCAATAAATATCATTATCTATCTCCTGCCTTTTTTTATCCTTACTTTTTTCTTCATTCACTTATTTTATCATTACTATTGTTTATTGTCATTATTTTATCACTTTAAGCAGTATAAATATAATAAGTAATTATTAGGGGTTTTTTTTATGGGTAAAAAAAGAGATGTTTCATTTAAATATTATTATGGTATTCCTCACGCCCATACAGCTTTCTCAACTGGACGTGGTACACCTTTGGAAGCTTATGAATATGGCAAAAAAAACAATTTAAATTTTCTAGCTATTACAGACCATAATTCTTATCTTTCAAAAACTTTTTATCTTAAAGATAAGAATTTAACTAAATGGAATACTACACAAATGATGAGTGATAAATTCAAAAAGAAAAATGATAATCTAATACCTTTAGTAGGATTTGAAACTAAGACCTCTCCTTATGGAGATTTTAATATTATTAACTCTAACACCTTTTTTACTGGAACAGTTAATAATATAAAGCTTCTTATCATATGGATGATGAATAATCCTAATGCCTTTGTCACTATAAATCACCCTCATAAAGGAATAACTTTATTAGATTATAGCGAAATTTTAAATAAAATAATTACATCCATTGAAGTAGGAAATGGTTCTTTTCCCAATAAATATATAAGACATGATAAATATTACTATACTCTTTTAGATAAAGGCTGGAAACTTGGTGCAATTAATGGACAGGATAATCATAAAATGAATTTTGGAGATAGTGAAAATCTAACAGCTATAATAGCACCATCTCTAAGTAAAAACAATATAATAGATGCATTTAGACGCAGAAGAACTTATTCTACAGAATCTCGAACACTTAAATTAAATTTTAAAATTAATAATATATATATGGGCGCAATTCTACCATCAGATACTAAGAAACTTAATTTCTATATTTTTGCAGAAGATCCCATTATAAAAATTAATGAAATTCATATCATAACTAACAAAGGTAATATAGTGAAAAAGATATCTGACATTCATTTAAATCATATAAAATATATATACTCTCATGATAGGAATAATAACGAAACTTGGTATGTTATAAAAGTTTTTCAAGATAATCATAGAATAGCAATTAGTTCTCCAATCTTTATTGAAAATTAATAAAAGCTTGTGCAAATCAAACTTGCACAAGCTTCTATAATAAACACTATTTATGTTCATTCTTTATTCTATTTGGTTTAGCCTTTGGCTTCATTACGATTTTCTTTTCAGCCTTCTTAGGTCCACCTGTTTGATTAATATCAAAATACCATGCAAAACATACTACTATAAAAACTGTAAGACCTGCATTTATATAAAAATTATCTGATTTGGCTACTAATTGATAAATAAGTCCTGCAACGCAAAAAGCTAGCGGAATGTATTTATTTATTTTTACCTTTGAAAACAAAAACTTCTTAAATAGAATAATTAATGCTACTGCTACTATAAACATTAATACAAAATAAATTATTGTAAATAAAAAATTCATACACCCATCCTCCTATTTGTATCTAATACTATATTAAGGTATCTTATTGATAATTTCAAGCAATTTAAACCTATACATCAATTTTGTTTTTCCTTTAAGTTACTTTTTTGTATTTATCTTTTACTAAATTCTTAATAATATTATTTTTTTTTTTCATTTTATCATTTTTATAGTTGAATTTGTACTAATATTTGATAAAATAAAAGCATATGACATTAATAGAGGTGATAGTATGGCAGAAAATATAGCCCTTCAACTAGATGAATTAGACATTCAGATTCTTGATCTTTTAATTAAAGATTGCAGAACTCCATATCTTGAAATAGCAAGAATATGTCACGTAAGTGGTGGTACAATTCATGTACGTATGAAGAAAATGGAAGATTTAGGCATAATCAAAGGTTCTAGAATATTATTAGATTTAGAAAAACTTGGATATGATGTTTGTTGTTTTGTTGGTATATATGTAGACAAGACTTCCTCATTCCAATCAGTTTTTGATGAAATGAAAAAAATTGATGAAGTAGTTGAATTACACCTAACTACTGGTGATTATTCAATGTTTGCAAAAGTTATATCTAAAAGTATGACAGACTTACAAAATGTATTGCTTGAAAAAATAAATAACATTGAAGGAATTCAACGTACATATACTTTTATTTCATTATCACAACCTATAGATAGAAATATAACACTATAAAATGGTGTATAAATATATACATTCCGTAAATAATATATTTGAAAGGAGTGTATATATTATGATGATTTTAGATTTAATATCTTTCATATTAGTATTAGTCGGTGCTATAAATTGGGGGCTAATCGGATTTTTTGAATTTGATTTAGTCGCTGCACTTTTTGGTTCTTTTACTACTTTCAGTAGAATAGTTTATAGCTTAATCGGATTAGCTGGTTTATATAGCATATCTTTTTTAGCAAAAAGAAAGTATAGAGACAATAAATAGTAAAGTTATCTGCATAAAGTTATGCAGATATTTTTTTTAATTTTAAGGTATTTTTAAGTTTTTATTTAATATTTTGTTAACAAATTCATTGTATAATAATTATGTAATAATTATTCAGGAGGTATTTATGCACTTATTAACAACATTAAATCATTTCACTATTGATATCAAATTATACGATCTATTAATATACTATATAATTTATTCTTTTTTAGGATGGTGTGTAGAAGTCGGTTATGCCTATAAAAATCAAAGGAAATTTGTTAACAGAGGTTTTTTATACGGTCCTTTATGTCCTATATATGGAGCAGCTGTTTTATCTGTTATAATAGCATTAAGTAATTTGCACTATAACTTGTTTGCTATGCTTATTATTGCAACTATACTTACTTCATTTATTGAATATTTTACAGGACTTATCCTTGAAAAATTATTTAAAACAAAATATTGGGATTATACAGAAGATCCTCTTAACCTGCATGGAAGAATATGCGTTCCATTTTCTGTTATGTGGGGAATTGTTTGCATGTTAATTATACGCATTATACACCCTTTCATTGTATCTGTAGTATCTATTGTTCCAAGCAACTTTAGATTAGAACTTGCTATTATATTTTTAGCATTATTATTAGCTGATTTTATCAGTACATTAAATTCATTAATTAACTTTAAAGATGTATTTTTCAGTATACAACTTGATGGTAATACGTTTAATGCAATTCATATAAAGCCAGGAAATATACAGAACATACTTGAAGAGATAAGAGATAAAGTCAATAATATAAAGAAAAAGAATCTATAATTTTATAGGTTCTTTTTTTACATGAATACTTAAATAATAAATTGACAATATTTATTAATAGGAAATATTAACTTTAAGAAAGGATTATATATGTTTAAAAAATTTTTCCCTATTATTATTTTTTTTATATTATTAATTTGTTCATGTTCTCCTTTCAAAAATAATTCCTTCTCTAAAAATGATTTAGAAATTCACTTTATTGATGTTGGCCAAGGTGATGCTATTTTAATACATTTTAATAGCAAGACACTTTTGATTGATTCTGGTCCTAAAGAATCAGCTTCTTCTATAATTAGACACTTAAATAAATATAATGTAAATACTATTAATTATTTAATTGCTACTCATCCACATGAAGACCATATTGGAAATATGGCCTATATAATTAAAAATTTTAACATTCTATCTTTCTATTCTCCAAAATGCAAAGGTTCAGGTAAAACTTATGAAAATATGATTGATGCTCTTAAATATAAAAAATTAAAAATAAATGTCCTAAAATCAAGTAACTCTCCAATCTCACTAGATAAAGATACTTCAATAACTATCTTATCGCCAGATGATAAGAATTTTTCTGATAAAAACAATCTTAATAATTATTCAGCTGTCATCTTACTTAAATATAAAAATACATCTTTTTTATTTACTGGAGATGCAGAAAAAGAAGCGGAGCAAAATATATTAGCAAAACATTCTAATATTAAAGCCGATGTGCTAAAAATCGGGCATCATGGTTCTGATAGTTCTACAACTGAAAGTTTTTTAAAAGCTATTTCCCCCTCTTTAGCCATCATTTCCGCTGGAAAAGATAATCCATATGGGCATCCACATAAAAACACTCTAAAATTGCTTTCTAAGTATAAAATCAAGTATCTCAGAACTGATATAGACGGCACAATTAAGATAGTTAGTGATGGAAATAGAATAAAATATTTTCATTAAAATGAAAGAAACAGATTCCTTATTTAGAATCTGTTTCTTTATCTTTTCTTATAGGACAACTTTTTGAACAATGTCCGCAATTACATTTTCCATTTGATGATTTTTTTATATTTCTAAATATTACAAACAGCGCAAAAATAACAATAAATATAGTAATTATAATTTCCAAAGGTTATCTCCTTCCTTAAAATATTAAAGAACCTATATTATATACTAAAAATGCTACCACCCATGCTAGAATCAACTGGTAAGCAACTGAAAATACAGTCATCTTAGTTCCATATTCTTTTTTCATAGTACCTATTACTGATATACAAGGTGTATATAGTAATATAAACACTAAAAACGCATATGATGACATTGTTGTAAAATACGTTGGAAGAACTCCATTTAAATCTCCATTAAAAATAACTTCCATAGATGCCAAAACTGATTCTTTAGCTAACAATCCTGAAAGTAATGATACAGCAGATTGCCAGTTACCAAATCCAAGTGGCATAAATATAGGTGCTATAAAATTACCTATCGAAGCTAAAATACTATCATTAACTTCTTCAACCATTCCTGTTAAGTTAAAATTTGATAAGAACCATATTACAACACTCATTGCAAATATTATAGTTCCTGCTTTCTTTAAAAATCCTTTTGCTCTATCTAAAGTTTGAGTTATTACTGATTTAACTTGCGGAACTTTATATTCTGGAAGTTCTATTATAAAAGGTTCTTCATCCTTTTTAAATATAGTATTTTTAAATAACATTCCTATTAAAAACGCCATTACTATACCTAGTAAATATAAAGAGCCTACAATTAATCCTTGATGACTTTTAAAAAATACTGCTGCAAATACAGTATAAACAGGAAGTCTTGCATTACATGACATTAATGGAATTAGAAGTGCTGTAAGTTTTCTATCCTTTTCACTTTCTAAAGTTCTAGCTGTCATTATAGCTGGTACCGAACAACCAAATCCAACCATCATAGGTATAAAAGCTTTTCCTGATAACCCCATCTTTCTCATAAGTTTATCCATTAAAAAAGCAACTCTCGCCATATAACCACTATCTTCCAATATTGTTATGCAGATAAATAAAGATAGTATTACAGGTAATAACACTAAAATTCCTCCAACACCTGAAATAATTCCATCTACAATTAAAGACTGAAACCATGGTGACGAATCACTTAAAATTTCACTTACCCATGGCATAAAAGAATCACTCAAAAATTCATCTAAAAAGTCTGATAGCGGCTGTCCAACCCATGAAAATGTTATTTTAAATGTTAATATCATCATTAATGCAAAAATAGGATATGCTAAGAAAGGATTTAATAATACTTTATCAACCTTTTCACTTAACTCTTCATTTTCTTTCTGCTTTTTAAGACACTTATCTAAAACTCCATCAATAAAATCATAAGCTTGTTTTTCACTATTAAACTTAAACTTTTCCACATCATGTAATTTATCAAATTTATGATTTTTTAATGTATCTTTTAGTTCATCTAATCCTTGCTTTCTAGCTGCTGATATAGGAACTATAGTTACATTAAACATTTCTTCTAACTTTTTATAATTAATATGTATTCCCTTTACCTCTAAAACATCTACCATATTAACAGCTAAAACTATTGGTATATCAAATTCCTTTAGCTGAGTTGTTAAATATAAATTTCTTTCCAAATTAGAAGCATCTACTATATTTAAAATCACATCTACATTGCCTTCCTTCAAAAACGCTTTTGATACCTTTTCTTCGTTAGAAAATGTATCCATTGCATAAATTCCAGGAAGATCTACTATTTTTATGTCTTCAAAAAATCCTTCTTTTTTATCTACCGTTACCCCTGGCCAATTTCCCACATATTGCTTCGAACCAGTTAGTTCATTAAATAATGTAGTTTTACCAACATTAGGATTTCCTAATAATGCAATTGTCTTCATGTCCATACCTCACTAATTGTTTAAAAATATATTACAAGCATCTTTTTTTCTAATAGCAAGATCAAATCCTCTCAAATTTATAATTATTGGATCTCCTAAAGGTGCTACTCTTTTTAATTTTATTTCAGTTCCTTCTATACAACCAAGAGCTGATAATCTTTTTGCAAGCTTTTCATCTCCCTTAACTGCTTTTACCACTGCATTTTCACCAATTTTTAAATCATTAAGCCTCATATTTCCACCTCTATTGAAAATGATTTTCATCTTTTTATTTTAACATTCTTTCATCCATTAGTCAAGATGAGGTTGATATTTATCCTCATTATGCATAATATTAAGTATTTATTTTTATATATAATTAATATAATAAATGGTATAATATAATAAAATTTAAATTATACATAAGAATAAGCATACTGTTTTTTACCAACAACAGGTATAGAAATGAGTGATACTATGATAATTAGAGAAAATGTTATTAAAGTTGATGATATTTCCGATGAATTTAAAATTTCTCACGAAGACATGAACTATTCTCCAAAAGACCTAATATTTTTTGATCTTGAACATTATGTTTATAAGAAACCTAAATGTATTGGTGTTTTTGGTGCCTGTATATTTGATAACAAAACAAATGAACTAAAAGTTACTCAATATATGATAGAAAATAGAAATGAATCCATTGATATTTTATACCTTGCCAGAAAATATTTCGTCAAAATGAAGAACTCTGGCAAAAAAGCCATTGTAACTTTTTCAGGTAATAACGACTTCACTGTAATAAACTATTTATTTGATAAATATAACATTAATTATGATTTTAAAACTGAGTTTGATTCTGTAGATATTCAAAAAGAATATGAAATGTGCCGTTCAACTTCTATAGGACTAAAGAACTTAGAAAAAGAATTTGGAATTATACGAGAAAGTGAAGTTATTAGTGGTTCTAACCTTGCTAAAACCTTTCATAAAGTTATGAAAGATAAGGAATATGTCTCTAGAATGCCTAAAGAAAAACTTGAAAATATCCTACTTTATAACGAACAAGACGTCGTTAATCTTTATCATATTTTTGTGAATTGGAAACAATTTATATATGATAAAAATGAAGAAATTGAAGAAAATGAGAAAAAAGCACACAATATAAAGTCTATTGAAGAAATTGAAAATGACAATTTCAACCAAAGCACAAGTATTTCTCAATAATTTAATTTCAACAAAAATGCGGATTCATTAAGAATCCGCATTTTTGTTTTCTTCTTTACTTCTCTCTATATACTTTTCTACTCTTCTCTCATATATAATCTTAATAGTTGCCATTGTAGGCGAACCTAAAATCATTCCTATAGGGCCAAAAATACCTCCACCTACAAACACAGCTAAAATTATTAGAAAAGGTCTAACTCCAACCTTTTTACCTACAAGCTTAGGCTCTAAATACCAAGCATCAAATTGTTGTAATATTAAAAGATATATTATTATCATAAAAGCCATTGTTGGTGACACAAATATTCCAATAATACCCCCTACTAGTTCTCCTACTAGAGGACCAAAATATGGTATCATGTTTGTAAAACCTACAAGAATAGCAATAACAATTGAATAAGGAGCTCTTATTATCAAAAGACCTACTAAAGCTAATAATCCTATAATTAATGAATCCAATGCCTTAGTTCCTACATATATTCCTATCATTTTATTATAAATCCTTATCCAGCTTATTATCTTTTCTCCTCTTTGTTTATTAAAAATCATACATAACATTAATTTTGCATGTTGCTCAAAGCCTTCTTTATCGAGAAGAACATAAATAGCTATTAAAAAGCCTAATACTATTTTCACTATATTAGTTGTAATAGTAAAAATTGATGATATAGAACTTTCAAGAACATTAACTATAATAGTTCCTGTCTTCGATGTAATTACTGATAAATAATCTACTAAACCAACTTCACTAACAAAGTTATAAATATCTTTATTTTCCATTAACTTATTTAGCCATTCTTGAACAACAGTCGTATATTGAGGCACTTCAGATATCATTGATATAACACTATCAACTAAACTAGGCACTACGAATATTGATATTAATGCAATTACTGCCAATATAGACAAATAAGTTAATAAAATTGATAAACCTCTATTTAATTTAAGTTTTTTCTCAAAAATCTTCATTATAGGATTTAATATATACGCAAATATTAATGCATATACAAACGGAGTTACAATAGAATAAATATTTTTTACAACATTAAAAATATATTCATAATTATCTACAAATTTATATGCTATAAACCCTACAAGTGCAACTATAAGTATATCTCTATACTTTATATTTTTATCAAATACCACATTTTCACCACCTTTCTACTAATTAATTATAACATAAATAAAAAGACCCTGCTTTCAACAGAGTCTCCTATTTATTAAGATATTAAACTACATTTTTTCTACTACATCTATACCTAAAAGTTCTAAACCATTTTTTATTACTTGGCATGTAGCTTCTACAAGCTTTAATCTTGAATTTCTCAATTCTTCATCTTCAAGATTTAAAACAGAATGAGAATTATAGAATTTATTAAATCCTTTTGCTACTTCTATTACATATCTAGTCAATACTGATGGTTCTAACTTATCAAGAGCAAGTAATATATTTTTATTGAAGTTTTCTAATGTCTTAACTAATTCAAATTCTTCCTTAGAATTTAACAATGCATAGTTAACACTTCCTTTAACTTCTCCAGCTTTTCTTAAAATACTCTTAGCTCTAGCATATGAATATTGAACGTAAGGACCTGTTTCACCATCAAATGAAAGCATTTCCTTCCAATCAAATACTATATCTTTTTCTCTTGAATTTTTTAGATAAGTAAAGATTACTGCACCTACCCCTATCTTCTTAGCTACTTCTTCCTTATTTTCAAGTTCTGGATTCTTTTCATTTATAGTTTCTAATACTGTCTCTATTGACTGTTTTAATAAATCATCAAGAAGTATTACTTCTCCATGTCTTGTAGATAATTTTCTATCAGCAAACTTAACCAAACCAAATCCTACATGATGACAATCTTTAGCCCAATCTTTTCCTGCAAGTTCTAATGTTTTAAATACTTGTTTAAAGTGTAATGCTTGTGGAAGTCCAACAACATAGATACTCTTATAAAAATCATATGTTTTCTTTCTATACATAGCAGCAGCTAAATCTCTTGTTGCATATATAGATGCTCCATCAGCTTTTAAAACTATACATGGAGGCATATTGTAATCTTCAAGCATAACAACTTGAGCTCCATTACTTTCTACAAGAAGACCTTTTTCCTTTAACATTTCTACAACTACATCCATCTTATCATTATAGAAAGCTTCTCCATTGTATGAATCAAATCCAACACCTAAAATATTATAAACTCTTTCAAATTCTTTTAAACT
>SVCK01000142.1 GCA_015058375.1 Clostridium sp. | reverse complement strand
TTTATATCAGATACAACAATTGCTGCATGTAACACTCAAGGATGCAAAATGAAGGACAAGTTTAAAGCTAACTTTAAAATAGCTCTTCCTGCTGCAATAATAACTTTTATTGTAATTATAGCAATGTCTTTAAAATCTAATGCAGGAGAAGTAACTATTGAATCTTATAAGCTTATAATGCTTATTCCTTACATATTAGTTCTTATTGGAGGACTTACTGGAATTAATGTATTTGCAGTTTTACTTATAGGTATTGGTTCTGGTACAATAATAAACTTATTTAACGGTATAACTTTTGCTAACCTTCTTAATAATATGGGAAGTGGAGTTTCTGGAATGTTTGAAACAATTATGGTTACAATTCTTGTTTCTGCTTTATGTGCTCTTATACGTAATAATGGAGGATTCGAAGCACTTTTATGCTTTATCAGAAAAGTATTTAAAGGAAATAAAGGAGGTCAATTGGGAATGGGACTTTTAGTTGGTGCTATGGATATTGCAACAGCTAATAATACAGTTGCAATAGTTATGGCAGGTCCTGTTGCTAAAGAAATGAGTAAAGATTATAACATTACACCAATGAGAACTGCATCTATACTTGATACATTCTCATGTATATTCCAAGGTTTTTTACCTTACGGTGCACAAATGCTATTAGCACTTGCTGCAGCTACTGAATGTGGCTTTACAATTTCTGCTTTTGACATAATACCAAATTTATTATATCCATTTATTCTTGCTATAGTATCAATAATTTATATAATATTTAGTAAAAATAAAAAGTAATTAACCGTTAATCACACTCTTATATGAGTACATTAAATGGTATAAATTGTTTAAATGATGAAAATGAATATTTTACAGATAAACAATATGAATATATTAAAAAACTCAGAACTTATTAAAAAATAAGTTCTGAGTTTTTTTATGTTAAAATTAATAATGTTCCTATCTAATAGTTTTAAATTCATATCCTTGTTGCTTTAAATATTCAATTATTCTTGGAAGTGCTTCTGCTGTTGCCTCTTTCTGATAAGTATCATGCATAAGAATAACTGCCTTTTCCCTTGTCCCTACTGTTTGTACAGTTTCTTGATAAAGTTGTTCTGCTGTTTTAGGGGCATTTCCTTCAGCATCACCCGATAAACAATTCCATTCAATTTGATGCCAATCCTTTTCATGCATCTTATCTATTACAGCCTGAGCATTTGCAGGATCATTTTTATTCCAACTATAATATCCTCCTGGCAGTCTTAAAGCTCTTATTTTATAATCTTGTCCCAAAATACTTTTTATAGAATCTGAAGTTTTCTCAAAATCACTTATACAATTGTCTACATTTATCTTTCCACCTGGATAAAGATAATTATAATCATGAGTATAAGAATGAATCGCTACTGCATTTCCTTCCTCAGCTTCTCTTTTTACTAGTTCTTTTTGTTCATCTACATACTTTCCAACAACAAAAAAAGTTGCATCTACACCTTCATGTTCTAATATATCTAAGATTCTTGGAGTAACTGTTGTTGATGGTCCATCATCAAAAGTTAAATAAACAACTTTCTTTCCATCAGCTCCTTCAGGCATTTCTGCTTTAACCTGCTGATCAATATAATTTTCAATATATAAAGCACTTTCTATTTTAGTATCACTTGATTTTTCCTTCTCTTGTTTACTACTATCAGCATTTTCTTCTTGAGCATTAGTTTTGTTACTATCATTGTCTTTTTCAATATAATTAGCTTGTACAGTCTGTCCATTATTTGATATATTTACAATAATAGATACTATTCCAACAACAACTAATACAATTGTAATAGAAATTAATGTAATAGCTAACTTGCTAAGTTTAATACTTTTACTATTGTTTTTCATTTTTCTTTTCTAACTCCTTAAAAATATTTAATTAACATATCTTTTATAATGACATTCTATAAATATATACGCCTAACACATATTTTGTATACCTAATTTTTAAAACTTATCCAAGAATAAATTTTTTACTTTAAAAGTCTTCTGCACACACTTGCAATAACACATACTCCTAAAGCCATCATAGCTATTTTTAATATTACTTTCATAACAACAAAAACAGTTGATAATAATGCTGATATAATTATGAATCCAACAAAGAATAATATTAATTTAGATATAAGCTTACAACTTTCCTTTATTACAGCTAATATTCCTAATACAATTGCAAAAATTATAATTAAAGTTATCATATAACCACTCCTTTCAAAATCACTATTCCTATTATATTACTTATACTATGTAAATAATATACTTTTTCACAAAAAAAAGCATAAAATATTAAAATAAGCTTATATAATTATTTTTAATAATATTAATTCAAAATAATTATATAAGCCTTATCTCTAATATTTAATTTAGCGCTATACCCTCTTTATCAAAATCAATATCTTCGGATTTTATCCTCAATATCTCTTTTTTATCTTCTATATCTTTTTGAACTATTCTATTTGCCTGCTTCATTTTAACATCTTCAAATATCTTTCTCACAAGACGCCCATTTCCAAAATTCTTATCTTTATTTTTTACAATTTTATCAAATAATTCACTTAACTTTTCATATGCCTTTTTAGAAATACTATACTCTTCTTTTAAACATAACATCAAAAATATCTGTAATAATTCTTCTTTATTATAATCCTTAAACTCAACATTAAACTTAACTCTACTTTCTAAACCTGGATTAAGATTTAAGAGTTCTTTCATTTCATTAGTATATCCTGCCATTATAACTACAAACTTATCTCTATTATCTTCCATTTCCTTAATAAGTACAGCTATAGCTTCTTTACCAAAGTCATTTGCTGTTTGCCCATTTAAAGTATAAGCCTCATCTATAAATAATACTCCCCCATAAGCTTGCTTAATCTTATCTAATGTTTTAGGGCCTGTTTGGCCTACATACTCACCTACAAGATCATTTCTTGTAACTTCTACTAAATGCCCTTTTTTTAAAATCCCCATTTCTTTCAAAAGTTTTGCCATTATTCTTGCAACTGTTGTTTTACCAGTTCCAGGACTTCCTGTGAAAATCATATTTAATGAAGGTTCACTACATTCTATTCCCATTTTTTCTTTTTTAATATTAAGTTCCAATGTATTAAGAATTCCTTTAACTATATCCTTCACTTCAGTTAAACCTACTAAACCTTCAAGTTCTTCTTGTAGCTTTTGAATGTTATCTTTTGGAGAAAAATTCAAATCAACTCCAAAATCTACTGAATCAAGAGTTGTAAGTTCTTCTTTAGTTGCAGATTCATCCCCCATTCTAAAGGCTTTTTCACGAATAGCATCTTCTAATATATTTCTTGCTGTTCTTGCATTTGCAAAATTCTCATCAATCATTTGATTGCTTATCCTTTTCATAAAAGAAGTTTTTCCTTGTTCAGTAAGCTTATAATCTTCTTTTTGTGCCATAGCCTCAGCTATAGTTAAAAGTTCTTCATCTGAATACTCTTCAAAATTAACTTTCAAATTAATTCTACTTTCAAGTCCAGGATTAAGTTTCATAAGATTTCTCATTTCATTAGTGTATCCTGCTAAAATAACCGTAAACTCTCCTCTATTATCTTCCATCGATTTTAAAAGTATTTCAATAGCTTCTTTTCCATAATCGTTGCTATCTTTACCTCCCTTGGCTAAAGTATAAGCTTCATCTATAAAAAGAATTCCTCCCATAGCCTTATCGATAGCTTTTCTAGTAAGTTTAGCAGTTTCACCAACATACTTTCCTACAATATCACTCCTATCAACTTCAATAAGCTGCCCTGTTTCTAATATTCCAAGATAGTAAAATATATCTCCAATAAGCCTTGCTACAGTTGTCTTTCCCGTACCTGGATTACCAAGAAACAAAAAATGATATGCTTTCTTATCTAAGCATTTTTCTATTCCAAGAACTTGTTCTCTATTGTTCTCATATTTTACAAGCTGAACAATCTTATGAACTTCAGTTTTTACCTTTTCAAGACCTGTAAGAGAATCTAACTTCTCTAATGCTTCCTCTAAACAAGAAGAATTTCTCTCTACTTCTTTTTTTGAAGCACTTCTTCTAGCTTTGTTTTCTTTTTTCTCTTTAGACTTTTGTAATTCTTCTGTATTATCTAAAGATTTTTCCTTTAACTCTGTCTTTTCTATAACTTTACTTTGCTCTTTTACTTCTTCATCTACACTACCTTCTTCAATAACCTCTATAACCTTATCTATCTTTTCAACTATAGGATTATTAAAATAACTATTTGAATCATCATAAGAATCAACTTCAAAATCACCTTGTATAAGTCTTTCCTTTTCTACTTCCCCCAAAACTTCTCTAGTCATGAATTTTTCATAAATATCGTCTATATATTGTAAAGTCTTTATAGAAATATATCCATTATGACAATTAGAAAGTACATCCTTACATTTCCTCAAGCAATCTACGTACTGTTTATTAAAATATAATACTTTTATAATATCAAGACTTATATTCTCATCTTTTCCTAAAGTTTCAGCCCTATATAAAACTTCTAAAGTTTCTTTTGAGTCTGCACCAATAATTATATAAATTTCACTTATAAGCCTTACAGCTCTAAAATTATTTTCATCTATTTCAATTGCACTTACTGCAAAAGCTAAAGAATCTTCATAATTTTTGTGTATATACTCAATTCTTGCTAATACAATTATAGCTTCAATATCTTTATTATCCAATTCATATGCTTTATAGGCATAATTATAAGAACTTTCTAAATCATTTATTCCTAAAAAATAAAGACTTATTAAACTAAAATAATCAGCTTTCTCTTTGTCAAGAACTACAGCCTTTTTAAAACTTTCCTGAGCCTTAACATATTCTTTAGCATTAATATAAATAACTGATAAAAGATAATATAATCCTGCATGTGCTGGAAAACATTTAATTGATTTTTCTAAAAGCATTGTGCATTGATTATAATTCTGATAATCACTATATCTTAGAATTTCTCTTTTTATTTTATTAAATTGTGCTTTATCAAAAAGATTTATATACTCCATTTACCTACCTTCTACAGTTCCCACTAACATATAATTTATTTTACCCACCATTAAATTATACCAAACTTTTGTATAATATTGTAAATTTTTTCTTGCTACTAAGTAACTTTCTTATTATAATATTTTTTAAATTATTTGTGAAATGTTTTTGTAACATATGTTACAGACTTTTTTTATTATATGTTCTAAAATTAGATATATCAAACTTAATTTGTATTATTAATAAAGGAGATTTTAAAATGAGCTGTAACTGTGGAACACATGAAAAGGATGGTAAAGCTATAGTAGATAAAGTTAGAGAAATCAAAAGAGCTGATGAAAAACTTACTACACCACATTCAATTACTTGCTTATGTGGTGAAGTTTTTACTATGACAACTTTAGTAGATTCATGTCCTAAATGTAAAATGACTTATGGAGTTACTCCATGTACTCAAGAAGATAAGTCAAAAATTAAACATGCAGATATAAATTACTAATTAATTAAAAGGTATGAGAATTTTCTCATACCTTTTAATTAATTTATCATAGAAAGCTATTTACAGAAAAAACTTTACATAGTCAATCTACATATTCTTTATACTTTTATAAATGTGATTTTATAACTTTAGCTAAAGCCTTAATTCCTTTTTCTATATCTTCAAAACTTGAATTTGTATAATTTAATCTCATAGTATTATTAGGGTCTTCATCTCTCTTAGCATAAAAAGGCACTCCAGGAACAAATGCAACATTTTCTTCTCCAGCTTTTTCTAAAAGATCTGATACATTAATACCTTTTGGAACTGTCATCCATAAAAACATTCCCCCATCAGGTTCTGTATACTTAATTCCTTCTGGCATATACTTTTTAATCATTTCTACCATATAATCTCTGCTTTGTTTATATGCATTTCTTATTTCTCTTATATGTTCATCTATATCATAATCACAAAGATATTCATATAAAACTCTTTGACTAAAATAATTTGTATGAAGATCAGCTGCCTGTTTCATAACAACTAACTTTTCTATTATTTCACTACTTGCACATACCCAACCCAATCTCATAGCTGGTGCAAATATTTTTGAGAATGAACCTAAAGCTATACATTGATCTCCTAATAGTGATTTCATACTCTTAGCATTTTCTCCATAAAATCTTAGTTCACCATATGGATTATCATCAATCATTATAGTATTAGTATTCTTAAGTATCTCAGTTAAAGCTTTTCTATTTTCATCTGAATATGTAATTCCTGATGGATTTTGAAAGTTTGTTACTGCATAAAATAACTTTGGTTTATTTTCATTTATTTTTTGTTCAAATTCATCAAGCTTAATTCCATCTTCATTTAATTCAACAGATACAAACTGTGGTTCAAAAACGCCAAAACATTGAATTGCTCCAAGATATCCTGGGCGTTCAACCATAACATAATCATTTTTATCAAGCATAATTTTTCCAATAAGATCTAATGCTTGTTGTGAACCATTTGTAATAAGGATATTATCAGCAGTAACACCACAATCTTTATAATATCTATTTACTATATATTCTCTTAATGGTTTATATCCTTCTGTTGTGCTGTATTGAAGAACCTTTGCTCCATCTTCATCTAGCACCTTTGCTGCTGCATTTTTTATATCTTGAACCGGAAATAAAGTTGGGTTTGGTAATCCTCCTGCAAAAGATATAACTTCCGGTCTTTCAGTTACCTTTAATATCTCTCTTACATAAGACTTTGGTACTTTATTAACTCTTTCTGCAAATTTTATATTCTTTTCTTCCATGTCAGTCATGCCCCCTTGGTTAATTATAAGTAATTATTTATATAGATATATCCTATCCCACACTATACCTTTATTTCAAATTTTTTCTCTATATATATTTATAACTCTTTATTTCAAATTTATCAAATATATTATCACCACTAATTTCTTCAAAATCATAGTCCATATTTCTTTTTTCAATTATTTCTTTATAGTTTTTTTATATTACCATTACAATTTTTTTCAGAATAAACTATAACAACACCGTTCTTGATTTCTTCAAAACATAAACTGTTAACGCCATTATAAGTAAAACATCAGTTTTTATCTATGAATTTTCTGTTCTAAATTTAATGTATTCACTCCACACAGATTTCATAAAATCATCATATTTGCTTAATAGTTTTTACTATTATCTTTCCCCTAACGAAAAATATATCCATCCAAATATAAGAAATCTAACTAATGATTTAATTTATATAATATACTTATCAGCACCCTTTACTTTTCCAATTAAAAATACCAATACAAAACTTATAATAAATACTATTACTGCTATTATTGGTATTGAGAATGCCGGATTAAAACTTGTTGATTTAAAATTGAATAAAAGCAATAATTGTATAGCCAAATCATGTATTAAATAAATTCCAAAACAGTATACAGATATTTTCGAAATACACTTAACAGCTCTTTCCTTCTGATATAAAAATTCACTCATATTTTTAATAAATACAAACGCTGCTACTGACTCCGCTAATACAAACAAATTTAAGTAATTAAAATAATCTTCAACTAATTTACCAGACTTTAATGAAGAGTACCTCGTCAAAAAGAATATAACAAATGCACTGATTATCCCCAAAATATAGATAACTTTAGAAACTCCTTTACTTACTCTTTTCTTTGAAAGATAGTATCCTAAAACAAAATAAAATACATATCCCATTCCAATATATATATTAAATTTTTCTGAAACTTTAATTACTCTTGCAAATATATGTACAGACTTTATAGTTTCAATGCAAATTCCAGTTATTAAAGATATAATTAAAAAGTATTTAGTTAACTTTTCATCATTCGTAATCTTACGTATTAAAGGTGTAACTATATAGAGCCCAACTATCATATATAAAAACCACATATGATAATGACCTTCAATGCACTTCCATACAAACTCATTTATACTTGTTTCCCCTAAAAATAATGTTTCAAGAATTGCATATATAATACTCCAAAACGCAAAAGATATAACAAGCTTTAAAATATTCTTTTTATAAATCTTTTTTAAAGACACTTTCTTCCTTGAATCAAGCCATAATACACCACTAATCATTACAAATAGAGGAACACTAAATCGTACAAACGAATCATATATAGTCATAACATTCCATTCATAAGAACCAATTGACTGCTCATCTAAGAAGTATGCTGCAACATGAAGTATAATAACGCTGAACATTGCAGTTACTCTCATGAAATCCAAATAAAAAATTCTTTCTCTTTTTAAATCTTTTTCCAAAAGAATTTACCTCCTTTCCTATTCTGCTTTTGAAACATCGTAAAGCGAATAGAAATACCCTCTACCCTCTATTAATTCTTCAAAAGTTCCTCTTTCAATAATACTTCCTTTATTCATTACAATAATTTCATCATATTTCTTCATTATATTTTCATTAAAACGATGAGTAACTATAATTCTTGTAATATCATCGATATTCAATATAGCATTTTCAACCATTAACGCTGTTGAATTATCTAAAGATGCTGTTGCTTCATCCATAAGCAAAACTGGTGTTTCTCTAATTAAGCATCTTGCAATAGATACTCTTTGCTTTTCACCACCAGATAAGTTTTTGCCTCCTTCACCACAAGAATACTCTTCTCCCTTTTCACCTACAAGATCTGATAACCCTGATTTTATAATAGCATCCTTTAACTTATGCTCATTAAATTCTTTAAACATAGTAATATTATCTTTTATAGAACTGTCAAATAAAAATACATCCTGTTGTATGATAGAAATCATATCATACAGACTTTCTAAATCTACATCTTTCATTTCATTACCATCAAATAAAAGATTTCCTGAATATCCTCCATAATAGCCAAGTAAAAGTTTTAATAAGGTTGATTTTCCACTTCCGCTTCCACCTACAATTGCATAACTTTTGCCTTTTTCAAAAGTAATATTAACTGAATGTAATATTTCATTTCCATCTTCATAACCAAAGCTTAAATTCTTAAACTGAATACTACTTTCAAAACTCTTTAGCTCTAATCCTTTTTCAACTTCAACGTTTCTTTCTACCTCTTCTGATAATCTTTCAATTAATCTTAAAGCTGCTTTTCTATTACTCAAAATAGGAGCTACAGTTCTAACGGGAGCTACTATAAAAGCGGAAAGCTGAATCAAAGCTATAACACTTCCAATTGACATAAAACCTTTAAAAGCAAATATAAATCCACATCCACAAATAATTACATTTACAATTATCGATGAAAGATCTCCATATATACTTACTGTATCTGAAGTTACTCTTCTTCCTTGCTTTGTTTTTTCAAGTTCCATATTCTTTTTTTGAAAAATATCTAAAACTTCCTTTTCAGCCTTAAAGCTCTTTATAACGATAAAGCCACTTAATATATCCTTAACTTGTGATACAAACAGCATATTTTCTTCTGAAGTATCATTTTCTTTTTTAATAAGCTTTTGTCCATACTTTAAAGAAAGAATAATACATATTGAAGAAACTAATAATGATGGGATTCCAATATATATATTTATATACATAATGGCAACAGCTGATGCTATAAAGTGCAATATCGTAGAAACTAATTGTAATGTTCCGTTAAGAAAATTTGTTTCTATGCTATTAAGATCATTTGAAAATGCCGAAATAAATTTAGCTAATGTACCATCTCCATATTCAGAGATAGACTTCTTAAGCATATTTTGAAATATATAATCTTTAAACTGAGAAAGTGCCTTTCTTAAATACTTATTCTTATAGTTTCTCTGCAAAAAACTAAATACTGAATAAATTAACATATAACCTACAAAACAATATACACCAACTATAAGAAACTTTATACTTGAATATTCAACTGCTTCTATAAAATATTGCATCATAAAGGCGAACCCTATATTTAGGGTAGCAGCCAATACTTGAGATATTATTGTTAATGAAATATTAAGTTTGTTCCCCTCATAAAACTTCTTTTCGCTTTCTGTTTTTACTCTTTTCATAATATTAATTCCTTTACATAAAAATCTTTATCTATCTTTTAATGAATTGATATAATTTTCAACAATATCTGCTGCATCAGTATCTGCATTTGTTTCTTCCATTTTATTTTTTATATCTATCACCTTTTCAGCTATTTCCTTGCTATTTATTACATCTAATGCAGTCATATATAATTTTTCTTCTGTAATATTATTTTTAATTCTCATACCTAGTTTTAAGGATTCAACTCTATCTGCATTTGATGCACAGTCAAATCCCTGAGGAAGTATGAGCATAGGTGTTCCTGAATATATAGCTTCATTTACACTGTTTTGTCCTCCATGAGATATGAATAATGAAGCCTTTTCTAAAACGCTACATTGAGGCACAAAGGAATAAACATGAACATTATCAGGAGTTTTCCCAAGCTTTTCTTTATCAAATACATTCCCTGTAGAAATAATGACTATAAAATCCTTTCCCCCAAACGTTTTTATACATTTTTTTAAAAACTTAATATTCTTAATCATTGTTCCAAATGCTATGTATATTAATGGTTTTTTTAGATTTTCTAATTTAAACGAATTATCTTCCTTTGTTTTTCTCATAGATGGACCTACAAATTTAAATCTTTCATCAAATTCTTCTGAGTATACTTGATATTCCTTTATGGTATAAACAATATTAACATCAGGAACTGCCCTTGCCATTTCTGCAAACATATCTTCATATTTTATTTTTACACCCTTAGCTGTAAGTCTTGTTATCAACTTTCTAACAAATTTATATCTCATGTGAAAGAAAATAGATGATTTATCTATTATTTCTTTATTAATATAGTTCATATTAAAAGCTGCATTTGAAAATAATCTTATGCATGGCTTATCTAAAATTTCAGCTGTTCTTAATCCATAGTAAAACCAATTTTCGTATACAAAAATATCATAATTATCTTTTATACTTAAAGCAGTATCAAACGCTGCCTTATAACAGTCAAATCCCATCTTTAAATCTGATATTCCATTTGGATAATCCTTGTAAGAAATAAACTTAGCTCCAGTCTTTTCAATAGCACTTTTAAACCTTATTTCATTAATATAACCAACTTCATATCCTCTTTTTACCAATTCAGATGTTAATCCTAATGTTGGATTAACATGACCTGAATAAGGCAAATTCAATATTAATATTCTCTTCTTTTTACAGCCTAAACTCTCCATATATTTTACCAGCCCTTACTCTTTATAAATTTAAATAGTTCTTTTTCTCTCTCTTCCTGCTCTTCCTCTTTATATGGTCCCATTCTATATTCGCTGTCTATAACTCCATCTTTTAAATAAAGCAATCTGCTTCCCCTTGCTGCTGCCTTTATATCATGAGTTACCATAACTATTGACTGTCCATTTCTATTAATTTCAGTTAATATATCCAAAACATCTGTACCTGATGATGAATTAAGTGCTCCTGTTGGTTCATCACCAAATATAATGTCAGGTGAATTTATTAAAGCTCTTGCTATAGCTACCCTTTGCTGCTGTCCTCCTGACATTTCACTTGGATATTTATTAGCCTGCTTCTCAAGTTTTAACTTTTGGAAAAGTTCATTTATCTTTGCATTGACTTCCGCTTTATTTTTGTTATTTAAGTAAGCACTATACTGTAAATTTTCCTTAACTGTAATATCATTTAACAAATTATAACTTTGAAAAATAAATGAAATATTTTTACTTCTAATTTTGTTAGCTTCCTTTTCACTTATCTTAGTTATCTCTTTGCCTAAGATTTCAACACTTCCACTTGTTGGATCATCCATTGTACTTATAGAATATAATAATGTAGATTTCCCTGAACCAGAACTCCCCATTATCACAGTAAAATCTCCCCTATAAATATCTAGGTTTACATGCTTTAGAATCTCAATCTTTTCCTGACCAACATCAAATGACTTGCATAAATCCCTAACTTTTATTATCGATTCCATACTTACTCCTCCATTAATTCAATTGTTGATATTTTTCTAATCGAAATAGTACTAATTATTGTTACTAAAAGGATTAATGCATATATAACAAAAACAGTTATACAATCTAACGAACTTGAGGCTATTAATCCATCAATACCCATAACAACATTTCTAAAAATTATAGCTGATAAATAATGATGTATAACATATCCTAATGAAATACCTGTAAGACTAACTATTGCAATTCTATAAGCTATACATTTAATTATGCTACTAGATGAAAATCCTAAAGCCTTCATAATACCATATCTCTTTCGGTTATCCATATTATTGATAATTATTATGTTTATAATATTTAATAAACTAAAGAATATTATTGCTGACAATATTAATTTTACAATTGGTGATACTATAGAAAGATCTGACAATCCATTTTCTATATCTGTAGGTACCTTCTTTACGCTAAGAAAATCATACTTATCTTCTACTTCTTTTGAAAAATCATCAATTTCACTTTTATCTTTAAAGTTTATTAATACATTTATATCAAGCTTGTCTATCTGTTCATCTGTAAATAAATCCATATATACACGTAAACTATAGCCATTGTTATATATTGATGAATATTTACCAGTTATTAAAAATTCCTTATCCTCACCATCTACACTTAAATTTATGCTATCTCCAACCTTCAAATTTGCATCTTTCATCATTTTAGTTGAAAGACATACCTCATCAGAACTTTCAGGATTTCTTCCTTCTAATACAGGACAATTGAAATTGTTACTTTCTGCATAATTATTGTATACATAGTAAACTATCTCTTCCTGATTTATGCCATATTTATCTCTATCAACCTTTATTATTTCCTTCTCTCCATAGCTTCCAAATCTGACAGAATCAACTCTATCATCATCTTTACAGTAGTTAATTACTTCCTTATAATCTATATCTTTATTAAAGTTACTTATATTTAATTCACCTATCATATTTCCAAACCAGGTTGGTACATTCTTATCAATAGATGCAACTGAATTGTCTACATTTATAAAAAACAATGATAAAAATGATACAAAAGTAAATATTAAAACTATCATCATGTTTTGCTTTTTATATTTAAAAATATCATTTACTGCAAGTAAAAATGGATTAATTGTATTCTTAATTAAAGATGGTTTAAACTTTTTACTTGATACAGTCACTCCAATAGTTAATGCTTCAATCGGCTTGATATTCTTAATTCTTCTTAGACAGAAATACAGGTTCCAAATATATACAACACTCATAGCCAAAATAGTTATTAAAATCACATTAAAACTTGCTTTTTCTTCACTGTAATTTCCAATGTACTTAACTACATCTTTCATGAACTTCATTGCAATATTATAACTTGCAAAACTTCCCAAAATAATTGCTACAATTCCTATGATTCCATATGCCTGTATATATATTCCAGAAATTTTTCTTGAAGAAAAACCAAGACTTTTATATATTCCAATGGAACGATATTCTTTTAAAATACTATTCCATAATATAAATCTAATTACCACTATTGCTACAGCAAATATTAGTATAGATGCAATTACACCTATTCCCCCTAAAACGGAACTTGTAAGAGTTGCTACATTACCAATTGCTGAAGAAAGTATGTATGTTCCTAATAGTGATCCTTCTAAATTTTCCTTTATATCGTCAACTAATTTGTCAGCCTTTTCATCTGTATCAAAGGATATTAAATTAAGCTTATTACATTCATTAATATTCTCACTGTCCTCATTACTTATGAAAAAGTTATTTAATCCCATGATAGAGCTTGGCTCTAATGCATCATTTACACAAGCAGTTACTTTAAACTCCTTATATTTATCTCCAGATTTTATCTTTATTGTGTCCCCAAGAGATATATTTTCTGACTGTGCTAAAATCTTCTGAACCCATATCTCACCTTTTCCTGGTGCATCCTTCTTTTCACCCTCAACCTGAACTATTGACCATGGGCTTTCATCCACACTCTTTATAGGAACAATGTAACCAAGACTTATATCTAAATTACTATTCTCTAAAAATATATTTTTATTAATACTATAAATATTGGATTTTGATTGAGAAACATCCCTATCCTCCAAAAAATCAATTATCTTATTAGTTTGATTTTCATCATACGAGAAAACAAAACCAGCATGTTCTGAATTATAATATTTTTTAACATAATCAGATACTTTAACTGTAATACTTAAGCAACTTGATAAGATAAGTGATGTTAAAAATAATATTATAGCCATTAATGTAAACTGTAATTTCTTATTTCTAACTTTGCTAAATGCCATCATTTTTTTCTCCTATCCTTTTATCTAAATTTCTTTAGATAAAGTTTCTTCTAATTATTTCTTTAATTTTTTCATCATCACTTACATATGGCACAGTACATGTCAACTCTATTTCATTCATATCATAGCGAACCATAAATACCATATTTTCTCTAGTTATTTTCATATCCTTATAAGTTTCTTCATCAAACATGTTGTATATATCAAGTTTAGCTCCTTGAATATTTAATATAATATTGCTTCCTTGTAATATTTTGTGCATTTTTTTCTTCAAGTCATTTTTATATTTTTCACTCTTAACCAAAGATACAAAATTAATGTTATGTTTAGATGCTATTTTAAAATTGGAGTTTATATCCTTTGACTCCTTATTTTCATCTAAAACTATAGGAACAACATCTATACAATTTCCAATAACATCATAATATTTATTATCATCATATTCACGCCCTCTGCTTACCATCAAAACTGGCACTTTATCAATGTCAAAATATAATCTAGAAAATTTATACACTACATCTAAAGACTCATTAATTATATCAATCTTCTTATTAGTAATTGGAATATGAATGTTATAAATACCAATGTTATTTTCTAATCTTCCAAATTCCATATTGTCTTTTAGCTTTATAAACTCATTAAGTTTAAACTTTTCTATAACCTCTTCTTCCTTCATACCTTTAATGCCTTCTCTTATTTTTAATCCATAGTCTTTATAGCTATTTTTAACTTCATAGCTTTCTCCATTTACACAATAATTTAAAACATCATTTTTTAAGATTTCATTACTTACGCCATCAAAAATAAGATGCTGAGCTGATAATACAACTAAATATTTATCTTTTCTTTCCTTAATTAAAACTATTGAATATAATGAATTTCCTTTCTGAATTCTTTGATTATAGAATAAATAACTGCATATCTCATTCTTAACTATTGACTCTTTAGAATCTGATAAATCAATTAAAGGTATATCAATTTCATCATTGTATCGATGTATATTCCAAATCTTATCTTCTATTGATAAAGAAGCTCTGAACATATCATGCTTTCTTATTACATTCTTAACAGCGTTAATTACTGTTTCATCATCTACTTCTAAATTTACATCTACAATGCTTCCTGAAATTTCTTTAGACTCATAATACTCATCTTGAATTGGAATCATATTAAAACTTTCTATAATTTCTTCGCTTTTTATAACTTGCTGCATTTTACTATTTTCAATAGATATATATTTTTTATATCCACTAATGTCGACCTTTAAATTTTCTTCAGTATTTAATTTTTTGTCATCTTTACTTACTATCTTTATACATTTATAGAGTTCTTCAACTCTTGTATATTTAAAGAAATCTGAAATACTAATTTCAAGACTATCCTTTCTTATTTCACTTAATATTTGAATTATCTTAAGAGAATCTAACCCAAAGTCAAATAAGTCATCTTGAACACTTAAACTTTCATTTTCTAATATATCTCTACATATATCTAATAGAAATTTTTCTTTATCTTCTAGTTCTTCATGCTCATCTAATTTCCTATCCATATTTATTTTAGGAAGCTTATTGGCATCCACTTTTCCATTAATAGTTAACGGAATTTCATCTACTTGTATCAAATAAGAAGGAATCATATAATTTGGAAGTAACTTCTTCAATTGCTGTCTAATTACTCCTGCCTTAACTTCTTTATCCGATTCATAATAAGCTGCAATATAATTTTTATCTTTAAAAGCTATAACTGCTGCTGATTTTATAAAATCTAGCTTTAGTAAGCTTTCTTCAATTTCACTTAATTCAATTCTAAATCCTCTTATTTTTACCTGCCTGTCTATTCTTCCTAAATATTCAATAATTCCATTCTCACTCCATTTAGCAGCATCCCCAGTTCTATACATTCTAGTTCCCTCTTCATAAGGGTTTTCTATAAACTTCTCTTCATTTAAATCATCTCTATTTATATATTCTCTAGCTAAAGAATCACTACTTACACATAGTTCTCCTGGACACCCTATTGGCACAACATTTTTATCCTTATCCAAAATATAAACTCTATGGTTTGGTATTGGATAACCTATTGGAACTGTATTGTATTCTTTGTATTTTTCTCTATCATATAAGCAAACAGTAGTACATATAGTATCTTCTGTAGGACCATAAGCATTAAAATAATTAACCTTTTTGCTAAGCTTATCCGCTATTGATTTTCTGCTTTCGCTTCCTGCACAAATTAATACATCTAACTCTGAATTATCAATATCTAATCGCTCTGCTAAAAATGGAGGAACTGTTATAACATTTATTCTATTTTTTATAATATAATCATTTAATGTTTTCGGATCCATAAGATTTTCTTTCGATGTTAAGTGAAGTTCTGCTCCTCTTAAAATAGCCATATAAACTTCTGATTCAAAAGCATCAAACGATGGACTTGCAAAAGATAATACCTTCTTATCCTCAGTTATTTTAAAATCTCTAACACAGTGATTTTTATAATTTACAATTCCTCTATGCTCAAGCATTACGCCTTTAGGTTTTCCTGTTGTTCCTGATGTATAAATTATATACAGAAGATTATTTGGCTTAATATCTTCGCTTAAAGCTTCATCATTTCCATTATAAATCTGTTTATTATCCCCCAAAACAATATTTCCATTAAATTCAACTATATCTTTATATTTCTCTTCAGTAATTATAAACTCAGCACTACTATCCTCTAACATATACTTTATTCTTTCAACCGGATATTCTGGGTCAACTGGCATATAGCATGCTCCCGTCTTCATTACTGAAAGCATAGATAAAATCAAGTTATCTGATCTATCCATAATAATTGCAGCTCTAGAGGTTTTCCCCATACCCAAAGCTTTAAGTTTATTAGCCATTACATTTGTCTTTAAATCTAATTCTTTATAAGAATACTTATTCTCACCAAATACAAGAGCTGTTTTTTCACCATATTCTAAAACCACCTCGTTAAGTAAATCAGCTACAGTCTTTGTTTTATCATATTCCATATAACTATTATTAAAGTCTTTAGTAATCTTTTTTATCTCACTATCTGTCAACATGTTAACTTTTCCCAAAGGAAGACTATCATCTTTTAAAACCTTAATTAATATTTCTATGTAATGTTGTGCCATTCTCTCAATTGTTTTTTTCTTAAATAGCATTGTCGAATATTCAAATGTAAATCTAATACCATCTGATTTTTGATATGCCATTAATGCCATATCAAACTTTGATGATTTATATTTAAAGTCATATGAAGTTATTTTCATATCATCTAGACTTAAAACAAATTCACCCATATTCTGCATTACAAACATTACATTAAATAATGGATTATCCATAGAATTTCTCTTAATATTTAACTTATCTATAATGTCCTCTAACTGATAATTTTGATTGTTAAATACTTTAGAAGTCTTATGTTTTAAGCTTTCTAAGAATTGTTTATAAGTTATACTTCCACTTACCTTGCTTCTTATAGGAAGTGTATTTACAAACATTCCAATAACATTTTCAAAGTTATAGTCTTCTCTTCCTGCCAGCGCAGTTCCTACAACTATGTCTTCCTGACCACTATATTTATATAAAAGAACATAGAAAACACTTAAACATACATTAAATAAAGTTGTTCCTTTATCTGATGCATATTTTGTAAGTTTGTAATAAAGGTCTTTCTCTAAATCAAAGAAATATAAATCTCCTTTATAATCTTTAACTTCTTTTCTTTGATAATCAGTTGGAAGATTTAATACTGGAATATTATCTTTAAATTCATTTACCCAGAATACTTCTTCCTTCTTAAAACTATCCGTTTTTGCATATTCCTTCTGCCATAAAGTATAATCTTTGTAACCGTACTTTATAGGCGTTAACTCTTTATCAAAATAAATATTTCTAAATTCATCTATTACTATGTTTATAGACATACCATCTGAAATTATATGATGCATATCAACCATTAAAATGTACTTGTTATCACATACTTCAACAATCTCAACTCTTATTAATATATCTTTTTCTAAATCAAAAGGCTTAACAAATTCATCTAATAAGCTGTCATAATCCTCTGTATTTTTTTTGCTGTATGATACTTTAAAATCAATATTCTTGTAAATCTTTTGAATACACTCATTATTTTCATATTCAAAATTTGTTCTTAAAGATTCATGTCTTTCCACTATCTTATTAAAAGCTTGTTGAACCTTGTCTTTATCCAACTTTCCTTCAATTATAAAAGCACTTGGCAGATTATAATTAATACTATATTTGTCTTGAATCATTGTACTTAAATAAATTCTCTTTTGCTCACTAGATGATACATAGCTTGTATACTTCTTAGTCTTTTCTATTAAGTATTCTTCATATGTATTTAAAGATAACATAGTCGCCTTATTTTTAACACTTTCTTTTATTTCTGTATTTATATCAAAATTATCTTTTATATATTCTGATAAAGACTTAATAGTATCATAATTCAAAAGATTATTAATTTTTAACTTAATGTTCAATGCCTTATTTAAAGAATTTACAACCTTCATGGCTATTATAGAATCTCCTCCAAGGTCATAGAAACTTTCTTCTAATTCTATCTCATCAGTTCCAAGAGCTTCTGCCCATGCATCAAATATAATCTTTTCAACATCAGATAAGTTCTGAACGCTGTGTACTGAAGACTTTTCTTCTTTTGAAATTGATAAATCACTTATATCTTTTTCATAAACTCCATCACTTTCTCCAATAATAAATCCTTCAAATCCATTTTCTTTTTCTATGCAGTCTACTCCATTAAATCCATTTGAATTTAAAACCTTTATCCAAGTCTCTGAATTTAAAAGTGGTGAATTTTTCATACGAAGATTTTCATCTTTATAAAGCCACCATCCCTCTAAAGTTCCAAAAGTTAAAGTTGAAAAATGCTGAACCTTAGTTGGTTCTAGAATCAATATGCTTCCAAACTTCCTTAAAAGCTTCTTAGCCTGTTTAATTGTAAAATTAATATCCTTTGTTGCATGAAGAACATCAAAAGCTACTATAATATCGTAATCACCAAATTTAAAGCCCTGTTTACCTAAAGGTTTTTCAATATTTAAAGTCTTAAAATCCACAAAATCATATTCATCTCCATAGTGCTCTCTACCATACTCAACTAAAGCTTTTGAAATATCAGTATAAATATATTTTATATTACTATACTTTGAAATACTCTCAAAAATTCCTTTACTTGCCCCACCAGTACCAGAACCAATTTCTAATATCTTTATTGTTCTAAGATTTCCTCCTGATTCCTTAAGCACTTTTATCTCCTCAGAAACTGCACTTGACAATAACTTGTGATAGTAATCCATATATCTATTATTCTTATAAATATTTTCGACTAGATTTCCATTTTCATTTCCAAAGATAATGTTAGTAGCTAGCGTTTTGCCACTAATAATATCATTTAAGTTCTTAACACAACTATCTAAAAGAGTCATGTAATGAATGATTTCAGGATAATTAGATAAGATGTCCTTCTTCATCTCATCTAATATGCCTGTTTTTTCTTTAAATTTTTCTGCTTTTTTAGTAAAAATTATACTTTTATCTTCATATAACAAAAATTCCTGATCTGCCATTATATCAAGTAGTGCATAAAAAAGCCTATGATATTCGTCAGTCACATTAAACAGCTTAATTAAATCCTTAACTACATACTGTTCATTTTCAATAACCTTTATGTTATTATCATGAAAGTTATTTAATAAACATATTCCAGAATAATCATTTAAAATGCCTAAATAATCAGAAAATGCCACATCCTCATCAGGAATTGTTTTTGCCAAATAATTTATCTTACCTGTTAATTCCTGTATAGTACTCAAGCCTTCATTTTCCATATTTAACCAGCATCTTCTTTTTTCAAATTCGTAAGTTGGAAGTCTTACCTTTTTATATTGATTTTTCTTATATACTTTGTTCCAGTCTACATCTTTTCCTTCCATATATGATTTGCAAATTTCTTCCAAATCATTTCTTGTATTTTTATTTATTGTCTCCACTTAGTTCACCTCCAACACTATTACTTATTTTTAAGTATTCAAATTTAAGTTTACTTAATAATTCTTCCTTATCTTCCACTACAAAAGCTATCCTAAATTTATAATCACTTCTTCCTAATGTTGCTGTGTAACATATATCCCCTAATGCATCATCATTATTATTTTCAAGATACTTAATATATCTATCAATAATCTTTAGTAAAGAGTTTTCCGTCTTTGCACTTACCTTAAAAATATGTGCTTGTATTACTTCACAACTTTCTTCAACTTTAGGTGCTTCTTCTAAAACTATGCAACAGTTAGTTCCACTTAGACCAAAAGCATTAACTGCACATCTTCTTGGAGTTTCTCCCTCTTTCCAGTCTCTTAATACATCATTTATATATACTGGTGATTTCTCAAAATTAATTTTAGAATTTGGTACATTAAAATTTAATGTAGGAGGCATCTGTTTATGCTTTAACATAAGTACGGTTTTTACGAATCCTGCTAATCCTGCACAATTATCTAAATGTCCTATATTAGTTTTAACTGAACCAATACCACAAAACTGTTTCATGTCAGTAAATTGAGCTAATGCCTTTGTAATCCCTTCTATTTCAATAGGATCTCCAAGCTTTGTCCCTGTACCGTGAGCTTCTATATAGCTTAAGGTTTCTCCATTTATTCCAGCATCCTTACATGCACTTATTAAAGATTTCATCTGTGACTTAGGATTTGGAGCAGTTAAACCTATTGAATTACCATCTCCATTAACTGAAGTTCCTTTAATTACAGCATAAATATTATCTTTATCTTCCATAGCCTTACTTAAAGGTTTCAGCATGACAGCTATTACACCTTCTCCTAAACCTGTTCCATCTGAAGAATCATCAAAGGTTTTAGCATGACTATCGGAAGCTTCTATTCCTATTTTTTGTTCTGTTACAACAGGAAGTAAAATAATATTGCTTGCTCCAACTATGGCATTATCACATCTTCCACTCCTTATATCCTTAACAGCTGCATCTATCGCCACTAAGGATGATGAGCAAGCCGTATCAAACACAATACTTGGTCCTTTAAAATCCATTAAATAAGCTATTCTTCCTGCTATTACTGATCTTATGTTACCAGGTACTGCAACACCATCATTATAATTTTTATCAGCTTCTATCATTCTCTTATAACTTATTCCAAAATCTTCACTGAAACCTACATATACTCCAGTTTTACTTCCTCTTAAACTTCCATCACCATATCCAGCATCCTCAATAGTTTTCCACGCTACCTCTAAAAACATCCTCTGATTAGGATCCATCAATCCAGCCTCTCTTGGAGATAAATTAAAGAATTTATAATCAAATTTATCTATCTCATTTAAAAAAGCACCCTTTAAGAATCCATCATATTCAATAATATTGTTCCATCTGCTATTAGCATAATTTATGTAAGATAAAGTATCATTTTTACGATTAACAGGTACATCTGCTACAAAATCTCTCCCATTACATAGTTCCTGCCAAAATCCATCAATATCTAATCCATCAGGCATAGATGCTGATACTCCAACCACTGCTATATCTCTATTATCATTGCTTATCTCTTTAGTGATAACCTCTTCTTCTAATACATCACCATAAAGTTTTTCATTAATATAGTCTGCAATCTTAGAAACAGTTGAATATTCAAAGAAATCTGTAATCTCAAATATTCCAGGATACTTCTTATCAATTTCATCATTTAACTTAATTATTGATATTGATGTTCCTCCAACTTCAAAGAAATTATCATCTACACCAAAGTCATCTTTATTTAAAATTCCCTTCCAAATAGAGTGAATTTCTTCTTCTATAGAATTTTTAAACTTAGAATTACTTATGACATCTTTAGGCTTAATTATAAAGTCATTTACATCAGGAAGTTTCTTTCTATCAATCTTGCCATTAGGCGTACTTGGCATAGTTTCAAGTTTAATAAAATATGATGGAACCATATAATTTGTAAGTTTACGAGCTAAGAAATTATGAAGTTTCTCTGGTGATATCTTATTATCTGATATATAATAAGCTGCTATATAACTTTCATCATCTTCCCTTTGTCTAACTGTAGCAGCCACTTCATCAACTCCTGGATATTCTAACAAAGCTGTTTCAATTTCAGAAAGTTCCACACGATACCCTCTCACCTTTACCTGAGAATCAAGTCTTCCAAAAATATTTAACGTTCCATCATAATTCCACGAAGCTAAATCGCCAGTTCCATACATTTTACAATCTTTCTCATAAGGATTTTCTACAAAACGCTCCTTGTTCAATTCATCTCTATATAAATATCCATTACAAAGCCCATCACCTGCTATATATAACTCTCCACACGCTCCTATTGGAAGAAGTTTTTTATCTTCATCTAAAACATAAAACTTAGTATTTGCAATAGGTTCTCCTACATCTATAATTTCCTTATTAGTTAATTCTCCGATGGAAGACCATACAGTAGTTTCTGTTGGACCATACATATTGTAAATTCTAGCCTTAGAAATTTTCTTAATTTCATTTACTACGTGCAGTTTAACCGCTTCTCCTCCAAGCATTATTTCCTTTACACCATTTAAAATATCCTTATTTTTGCAATACTTAACAAGCATTTGTGCTCTTGAAGGTGTCATTTGAATCATATCAATCTTACTATTTACAATTAATTCGCCAAGTTTATTTGGATCTAGCTGCTGATTTTCATCTGCCATCACTACCTTCATACCAATACATAATGGAAGTAGTGATTCTAAAACAAAAATATCAAAAGAAATAGTTGTCAAAGCTAAAATACTCTTATCTTTATTAAAATCAATCTTATTAGCAACTCCATGTATAAAGTTATTTACAGCTCTATGAGATATTCTTACACCCTTTGGCTGTCCTGTTGAACCTGAAGTATAGATAATATAAGCATCATTTTCAGCACTAAAGTCATTTTCTATATTAGAATCATCATAACTTTCTAAATTAATATTTTTAACATCAATAACCTTAAAATCTTTTTCTATTTCTAAGCTTTTTAACACATTTTCTTCTGAAATAACTACACTAGTCTTGCTGTTTTCAATAATATACTGAATTCTTTCATTAGGATAAGTCGGATCTATTGGAATATAAGCTGCACCAACCTTTAAGGCTGCTAATAAATAAACTAGTAATTGCTCATTTCTATTAACTATAATTGATACTCTGCTATTGGATTTAACTCCATTGTCAATTAGCAATCTAGCAAATCTATTTACCTGTTCATTAAGTTCTTTATAAGTAATTTGTCTATCCTTAAACTCAACAGCTATTTTAGATTTGTTCTCCTGTGCTATCCTTTCAAACTTTTTACCAATAACTAATTCCTTATCATATGCATAATCAGTATTATTAAAGTCATATAAAAGATTCGATCTTTCATTATCAGAAATCATATCAATACTATCAATAGTCATTGAATCATTAAGAATTATTGTCTTTAATATGTTTTTATAATGTTCATATAGAGCTTGAATTCTTTGTTCTTTAAATAACTCAGTACTATATTCAAGTCTTACAGTAATATCTTCCCCATCTACGACTTCCATTGTTAAATCAAATCTTGAAACATCACTATAAATCTTAAATTCTTTTAACTTCATTGAATCACTTAAAGCAGCACTAGCATTACCCTTTAACATAGAAAACATAGTATCAAATAAAGGATTTCTTCCTAAATCTCTCTTAACATTAAGTTCTCCAAGTAGATAATCTATAGGATATTCTTGATTATCAATAGCCTCCATAGAGTCAGCTTTTATATTTTCTAATAAAGTTTTAAACTTCATTGAGCCTGATACCTTGCTTCTCAATGCAATTGTATTTACAAACATTCCTATAACATCATCAAATTCCTTATACTTTCTACCCGAAACAGGAGTTCCAACTATTAAATCCTCTTGATTTGTATATTTATAAAGCAATGCATAATATGCAGAAAGCATTGTAACAAATAAAGTGCATGACTTTTCTTTAGTATACCTTTTAAGATTCTCTGAAAACTCTAATCCAAGATTAAATTCTAAAGTTTTACCCTTAAAAGTTCTGTTATTACTTCTCTTGTAATCTAACGGAAGCTTTAATACTGGAATCTCACCAGACAACTTACCTCTCCAATATGATCCTTCTTTCTCTAAACCATCTTCTAATAATTTATTTTGATAATAAGCAAAATCCTTATATTGATAATTAAGTTCATCTAATTCTTCACCTTTATATAATTTTAAAAGTTCTTTAATTAATATATACTTAGATACACCATCAACAATAATATGATGCATATCAACAAATAAAATTTTCTTATCCTCTGTTTTAAATACATGCGCTCTTATTAATGGAAGCTCTTCTATATTAAATTCAGTAATAGATTCTTTAAGTTTTAAATCTAGTTCTTTATTAGTAGTTTGAATTTCATCAATATTTAGCTTAAAGTATGGATGTATTTTTTGAACTACTTCCCCATGATTTATAAAGAAAGTTGTACGTAAAGATTCCTGCCTCTTTATAAGCTTATTAAATGCATATTCTAATCTTCTAATATCTATATCTTCACCTAACACAAAAGCTTGTGGAAGATTATAACTTACAGAACTTTTCTCCATTTTATTTAAAACATATAATCTCTTTTGAGCCGAAGAAGCTTCATAAAATTCTTTATCTATAGGTAGTTTTTCTATTACTTTTTTTTGAATGTTAGAAACACTATAGTTATCTTCAATATACTTAGCTAACTCAACAATGGAATTATTATTAAGTACATCAGCAACACGAATATTGCAATGTATTAACTCTGATAACTGCTTTACAAGACTTACAGATTGAATTGAGTCTATGCCTAAATCAAAGAAACTTTGAAATACATTAATCTTCTTAAATCCTAGAACCATTCCAAGAGCATTTGCTACTATCTTTTCATTTGCAGTATATTTCTCATCTTCTCTTCCTTCTAAGATAACTTCCTTAAAGTCTTTCTTTTGACTACTTAAATTTTCTTGCTTCTTATAAATAATCTTAGCAATATCATCACTAACATTTATATTAATAAAAGACGATAGTTCCTCATTATATGTCCACTTACCTACAATTATATTACTTACATTTTTATTTAATATTCGAAGCAGAACATCTACGCCCTCCTCAATTTCAACCTTCTTTAAAACAGTATCTCCAGTTATTCCATTATCCTTCGCAATTCCAACTTCAGCCCAAGTTGGCCAGTTAATAGATACTATCTTTCTGCCCTTATCACTTTGAAGCTTTGAAAATGAATCCATAAAGCTATTAGCAGCCGTATAATCACTTTGGCCTGGAAAAGCAAGCTGTACTGCAACCGAAGAATATAAAACCATAAAGTCAATATTATCATTTCTAGTTAAATAATTCAAAATCCAAGTTCCATAAAGCTTAGTTCTTGTCACCCTATTAAATTCTTTTAAGTCTTTATCCTTTATAAAGCCTTTACCAGCAACGCCTGCGCAATGAAATATACCATTTATAGTTTTATATTTATTTCTTATATCCTCTAAAGCTTTTGATGTTTGTTCTAAAGAAAGCATATCTGCATTAAAACACTCAACTGTGGAACCATTACTTTCAATATATTTTATTCCCTCAATTTGTCTTAACAGCTTCTCATTTCTACCTTTCTTCAATTCCTTCTCTAAATCTTGACCTTCTGGAAGTTTTGAACGATTAATAAAAGCAAATTTAACTTTATGATCTATGCTTATTCTCTTAGCAATTTCTAACCCTAATCCTCCAAGTCCTCCAGTAATAACATAAACTCCATTATCTTTAATTTCTGTATCATCTGTATCAACTTCATCTATGTCTTCATAAACTATTTTTTCTATATACTTAACATTATCTCTGAAGCCATTAAGTACATTTACCTTTGGATCTGAAAGATTACTTAAAGCAGTTTTTAAGGATGTTTTATCATCCATATCAATCACATAGAAATTAATATTGCTATATTCCTTAGCAGCTGACTTACAGAAAGAAGCTATAGAAGAATCTAGAGGATTTGAAATAACATCCTTTGAAATTATCTTATAAGCATTATTAAATAAAATAATAAAATCAATCTTATTCTTTAAGTTTAAATTTCCATAAGACTTTAATAAATTAAATACTCTATCAATTCCCTCTTCTACACCCTTCTTAAATTCTTCAAAAGAATCTTCATTATAGGCTACATTTCTTCTATCTATGATTACCTTATTAATTCTTTCATTTAATAAATTATCTTCATTAACTATTAAATTAATATCTTTAAGTAAATCCTTAATATCTTGCTCATCCTTTGAATAATTAATTAGCAATACATTTTCATTCTTCTTAAACTGTAAACTTCTTTTCTGAGTCATATCTTCAACCCAGATAGTCTTAGAGAACATAGAAACTTTCTTTAAACTCGCAGCTTTCTTTACTATCTCATTACTAAATTCTACAAAACACTTTTCACTCTTTAACTTAACAGCTGGTATGACTGTTCTTCTAGCATCAACCTTTTCATATAAACGTCTCCAGTCAACAAAAGCACCCTTTAAATATTCGTTACATAAAGCTTGTAGATTTTCTTCTGAATATTCATTATAAAAAGTAATATCCGCCTTTAAACTTTTATCCACTGTACATGAAACACATTCTAAAGAATTAACAGCTTGAACTAATTCTTCATTACTAGATACAATAACTGCTGCTCTATATTTATAATGATTTCTTCCCACACCACTTGTAAAACATATATCCTCATATTTAAAATCATTATTATTCCTTAAGAAATCCTTATAATCTCTAACAAGTTCTTTAAATTCATCTTTTGTATCAGCAGAAACAACAAATATCATTTTCTTTGAACTTTTTCTAGCTTTCCTTTTATAGTCCTGCATAATTAAATGACAGTTAGTACCACTAAAACCAAAGGAACTTATAGCACAAACCAAATTATCATTTTTACCTTTCCATTCAGATAATCTATCATTTATATACAATGGACTATGAAGAAAATCAATCTTAGCATTAGGCATATCAAAATTAATAGTTGGAGGCAACCTTCTTTGTCTTAAAGCCAAAGAACACTTAACAACTCCTGCAAGACCAGCTGCTCCATAAAGATGTCCTATATTTCCCTTTATAGAACCAATTGCACAAGATTGAGGTCTTATTCCAAACTTATTAAAAGCTTGTTTTATACCTTCAACTTCAATAGGATCACCTAAAATAGTACCTGTTCCATGAGCTTCAATATAAGAAACATCTTCTGCCTTAATATCAACCTTTCTTAAAGCCTTTTCAATTAATTCAGCCTGTGCCTTTGGATTAGGTGTAGTTAATCCTACAGAAAAACCATCTTGATTTACAGCACTTCCCTTAATTACTGCATAAATATTATCCTTATCATCCACAGCTTCCTCTAAAGGTTTAACCATAATTGTAACAATACCCTCTGCGGGTACAGTACCATCTGCAAAATCTGAAAAAGGTCTTGTTCTATTACTCTTAGATTCAAAGCCGACTTTAATTCCATCAATTACTGGCAGAATATCCAAATTAACTCCACCAACAATAGCTTGTTTACATTCTCCATTTCTAATAGCATTGCATGCCATATCTAAAGCTACAAGTGATGAAGAACAGGCAGTATCAACTAAAACAGATGGACCATTCAAATCCCAAAAATAAGATACCCTTCCACATACAACACTATTTAAATTTCCTGTTGCAGCATTTATAACCTGAGAATTTCCTTCAGATTTTGATATACAGTCTTTATATTTGTCAATACCTACATCTACAATCATTCCTATATAAACACCAGTGCTTGACCCCTTTAAATCTTCCTTTGTGTAACCAGACTTATCAATAAGCTGTTTTACAGAATGAAGTAACATACGCTGCGCTGGATTCATAAGTTCAGCTTCTTTAGGAGTTATTTTAAAATACTTATAATCAAATTCATCTATCTTTTCTAAAAATCCTCCAACAGCTGCTTCATACTCATTAAGTTCAGGATTACAGGCACATAAATATTCCCTTACCTGTTTTTGCCTCTCATTACTTAAAGTCTTAATACATTCTCTACCCTCACTTAAAACCTTCCATAATTCCTCTTCTGTAACTGCTCCTGGAAAAGTAAAGTCCATCCCAACAATTGCAATATCATTTGTTTTTACTTTTTCAATTTTTATGTTTTTTTTATTATTAAAATTTAAATTCTTAATCATGCTTGTATCCCCGTACCACTTTATATTTGAAATAAATCATCCAATTTATAAGCTTTATCTGTAACACTTTGAATTTCCTTAAGTCTCGTATATTGTTCATCCTTTGGAACCTTCTTGCATTCTAAGATTTTCTTTAGCAAATTAATACCTAAAACTACCTCTTCCTTTGAAGGTTCTCTATTTCCATTCTTTAACTTTTCATTTATATTTTTAAGTTCTTTGTAACAAGGAATAACTCCATCTTCATATTCTCTGTTATCCTTATTCTCATTTCTTGTACATACCACTGTTTTAATACATAACGTAATAGGATTATGCTTAAATTCAACAGATGTACAATTGTTTAAACTTTTATCTTCCTTCAAAAAGTTTATGTACTTATCATCAACTTCACTTGCAAATAATTTAATGTCTAAGTCGCATCTTTTAGCTAAATTATTAACTACTTTTCCTGGTCCTAAATCAACTAAACAGTCTAAATTCTGACCTCTTAGATATTCTAAAGTTTTAACCCACTGAACACTACTTGTAAGCTGCTTTACTAAAGTTTCTTCTATATCTCCTTTATCTTTATAAGGCATTGCATCAACATTTCTTATAACCTGAGATTTAAAAGCATTAAATTCAAAATTCTTTAAAACATTTCTAAATTCCTCCGTTATAGGTCTCATAAGTTCACTATGAAAAGCACTACTGACCTTAAGTTTAACTACTCTAAAACCTTTTTCTGACAAAATCTTCTGAGCCTTTTCAATAGTTTTTTCCTTTCCTGAAATCACAACCTGATTATAAGAGTTATAATTAGCTACTGTAATATAATCATCACCTTTACTTAAATCTTTACACAATCTATCAAGTTTAAAACAATCTATATCTCCAATAACAGCAGCCATTGCTCCATCTTTAATACTTTCCATTAATTTTCCACGATTATATACAATTTTTAATGCATCTTCAAAATCAACTGCCCCTGCACAAGTTAAAGCTGTTATTTCTCCTATACTATGACCTGCTATAAAGGCTGGTCTACTTTCAATTTCTTCAAGCATTGCATTAAACGCAGCTACTCCTGCAAGTAAAATAGCTGGCTGAGTATTTTCTGTTTTTGTAAGTTCCTTTATACCACCTTCGAAACACAAATCTTTTATGCTATATCCCAAAACCTCATCTGCTCTATTATAAAGTTTCTTTACAACATCATATCTATCATATAATTTCTTCCCCATTCCAACATATTGTGAACCTTGGCCTGGAAACATTACCCCAAACTTTTTCATTCAAACCCCTCCTAAATTTCTTCACTTAAATATAGTATTAAATTTATAATTGTTTTAAAAATTTCTTCAGCAGTTTCTTTATTCATGTACTCAGTATTAAATTCATTTTTTATAATTATCTCATTATCTGCATTTTCAGAAACCTTTAAAATATAATCAAAACCTCCAAGTTTCTTTATATATTCATTATTGCAATTATAATCTGAATACAAAATCCAAAGTCCATTCAAGCTTCTATCCCTCTTTAAATTTCCAAAAGTTTTAAAATCAAGCATCTTGTCAGGATTTTCAATATTATTTTTCACTATATCTACAAAGTCATCAAAAGTGTCAACTTCCTTGTTTTCCACCTTAACTCTATTAACTTTTTCAGAACCATATAACATAGTGTAAGACATTAAATTTTCACATTTAAATTCTTCAATAAACCCATAACTTAAGACTGACATCATAAATTCATTTAAGCTATGTCCCTTACTTTCAAGCATTTCTTTAATTGCTTCAGTTATTTCTTCATCAAAAGTATATTTAAATACTATATCTTCCTTAGCTTTATAATCCCCTATTGATTTTTCAAGAATTAAAGATGGTTCTAAATAACTATCTTTTTTATCAATATAATCAGCAAGTTTTCTTATAGTTTGATAAGAATAAATTTCACCTATATTAACCTTTCCCAAAAATATTTCATCAATCTCACTCTGCACCTTTACTATAGTTAAAGAATCCGCACCTAAATCAATCAAATTAGTATCTACATCAATATTACCATTATTAAACACTTTGGAATATATATCCAAAAGTTTTCTTTGAGTTTCTGTAAGTTTACCTAATTTCCTTGCTTCTTGCTTATTTTCATCCATATATTCAGACATTTCTTTAAGAACTTCATCATATTTATGCTTCTTATAATTCTCTATTAATTTAAACCTTTGAATCTTACCACTTGCTGTCCTAGGCATAGCTTTAATTGGAATAACACTATCTATTGAAATATTAAGTTTGCTCATAACTACTCTTCTAACCTTTTGAGCTATTTCAATAAAGTCTTTAATAGATTTATCACTATCTATAAAGATACATATCTCCTCACTATTTTTTAGAGGATTATGAAACCCAGCTGCTGCAACCTTTCCAAGCTCCATTCCATCAACTTCTAAAATAACAGCTTCAATATCATAAGAATAATAATTCACACCATTTATAAAAATAATATCTTTA
>SVCK01000141.1 GCA_015058375.1 Clostridium sp. | reverse complement strand
GTAGTCTTCCGTCCTGAAAGATAATCCTTAACCGCTTGTATTTTATCTTCAACTGAATATTTAAATTTTCTTCCCATAAAAAAATACCTCCAAAGTAGAGTTTGGTTATTTACCATGTCTACTTTAGAGGTATCATATCATTTGATGCTTCCCTTTTTTAATGTTTTTAATAAATAAACGGTTTTAAATAGTTATAATTATAAATGATGAGAAAAATATTAATAAAAAATAGATAGTAACAATTATTGATTTAAAAATATAGAATATATTGGATAGATAAAACATAATAATTAAGATATTCATATAAAAACTTTTATTATTTTTTAATTCCATTTTTTGTTAAATATGGTATAATTAGTATATGAAAAAGTTTTCTTAAATGCATAAAATTATCTCATGAAAAATAAAATTAAATGTACGGATTTTTGAAGTATGAATAATATTAATTAGGAAAGTAAATAATAACTATAAAGGAGGTAGGAGAATGGATATTAATAATTGTATACCATCATTGTATAACTATGTAGCAAAATTTATGGATGAAACTGGAGTTACTTTTGAGGAAGCGTGTATGGAACTTGGACTAAAGGATGAGGATTTTAATAATTTAGAACAAGGTTAAAATAGAAAAATAATTAAATTTGAACTAACCTTTGCCAAGTAGACATATAAAATAACTAAAAAAATTATTATAATGCGACCAATTTTTTGGTCGCATTATATTTTACTAAAAGCTTTTCTAAGAGCATTTCTTTATATCATGTTCCTTGTATTTATATATTCATTTATAACATAGTAGCGCAACAATTATAATTAGTATCTAAATCATTACAAATTTATAATGTAGAATATATTATTTAATAAATATGAAAATAAAAAAACTAGTATTGATTAAGTATGTTATTATTATAAGGGAAAAAATTAGGAGTGATTTTGATATGAGTAATGCTTTGAACATGTTAAAAAAATATTATGGCTATAATAGTTTTAGAAAAGGTCAAGAACAAATAATAGATGCCATTTTAGATAGAAGAGATGTATTAGCCATTATGTTTACTGGTGGGGGCAAATCGATATGCTATCAGATTCCAGCTTTAGAGTTTGAAGGTATTACGATAGTTATATCTCCCTTAATATCTCTTATGAAGGATCAAGTTGATTCTTTGAAAGCAATAGGGGTTGAGGCTGCCTATATAAATAGTACTTTGAATAATATGGAGTTTGAAGAAGTTCTATATAATTTGAAAAATAATAAAATTAAAATTGTTTACATAGCACCCGAACGATTGGACTCTGATAGGTTCTTGAATGTAGTAAAATCTTTAAATATATCTCAAGTAGCAATTGATGAAGCACATTGTGTTTCAACTTGGGGTCATGATTTTAGAGTGAGCTATAGAAAAATAGATGGATTTATAAAAAAACTTAAATCAAAGCCAGTTGTTACAGCTTTTACAGCAACTGCATCAGAAGAAGTTCAAAAGGATATAATTAAATTACTTAATCTAAAAGAACCGAAAGTTTTTATTAATGGTTTTGATAGAGAAAATCTTGAGATTAATATTATTAAAGATGGAAGAAAAGACCTATTTTTAAAGCAATATATTAAAAGTAATTCTGATGTATCTGGAATTATATATTGTGCAACTAGAAAAGACGTAGATTGTATATATGAGTATTTAATTGAAAATTCTTATAAGGCTGGCAAGTATCATGCAGGTTTAAATGATGAGCAAAGAAAAAAGTTTCAAGAGCAATTTGCAAATGATCAAATAAATATAATGGTTGCTACAAATGCATTTGGAATGGGGATTGATAAGTCTAATATTAGATATATAATTCATTATAATATGCCTCAAAATATTGAAAGTTATTATCAGGAAATTGGAAGGGCTGGAAGGGATGGAGAAAAGAGCGAATGTTTTCTATTGTTTACTCCAGCAGATGTGCATTTGCAAAAATATTTAATTGATACAGGTTTGAAAAATGAAGAAAGAAAAGTGATTGCTTATAAAAAATTACAAGATATGGTTTCTCTTGTGTATTCATCAGGGTGTTATAGAAAATATATATTAAATTATTTTGGAGAAGAATTTGAAGAAAATTGTAATAATTGTAGTAATTGTTTAAGCGAAGGCGAAGAAGTAGATAGGTCTATTGATGCTCAGAAAGTATTGTCTTGTATAGGAAGGATGAAGAGAGGTTTTGGTATTACTGTTCTTGTAGATGTTCTTAGAGGGTCTAAAAATAGGAAAATTTTAAGCTTAGGTTTTGATAAGCTATCAACATATGCAATTATGAAGGATTATAAGAAAGAAGAACTTGTAACATTTATAAATAAATTGATATCTCATAAATATATAGACCAGATAGAGGGAACTTATCCTATATTAAAATTGAATTCTAACTCTGTTAAAGTTTTAAGAGGGGAAGAAAAAGTACTTTTTAAAGAGGTTAAAGTTAATAAAATTGAGAAAGAAAAGAATGAATTATTTGAGTTGTTAAAAGAAATTCGTAAAGAAATAGCAGAGCAAGAGAAAGTTCCTCCATATATTATTTTTAGTGATAAATCTTTAAAGGAAATGAGCAAGACATACCCCATTACAAAAGAAGAGTTTTCGCTTATTTCAGGTGTTGGTGAAGTAAAGTGTGAGAAATATGGTGCAGAGTTTATGGATGAAATAGAAAGATATATGAAGCAAAATTCAATATCTAAAAATGATTTGGATAATAAAAATGGGGAAAGGAATTTAGAAGATTTTAGTGTAAAGTCTGATGAAAAATTATATGAACTTCTTAGAAAAATGAGAAGAGAGTTTGCAGAAAATGAATACAAAATTGATTATGCTATTTTATCAAAGGATACTTTAAAAGAGATAAGTGGAAGATATCCATCTACGCTTGAAGAACTTAAAGATATTGGTGGAATTGGACCTAAGAAGATTGAAAAGTATGGAAAAGCAATTTTGAAAGTTGTTAATGATTATGTAGATGAAAATGAAATAAAAAGAGAATGGATGAAAAAAGGTCGATTAAAATTAGTTATAGATGGAGAAGAAAGAAAACACAATGAAATTGCTATAGATATGATAAAAGAAGGCCATTCAATTGATTTTATAGCAAATGATATGGAAATAGGAATATCAACAATTTTAGGTTATGTTACAGATTATGTTAAAGGTAATGATGGAACTAAATTAAAATTAAATTTAGATAAATATTATAGTAAAAGAGAAGAAAAGGAAATTTTGGAGGCATGTGATCAATTTGGTATAAATAATATTGCTATACTAAAGAAAAAAGTAAATCCTAATATAAATTTCGAAAGTATTAGAGCTGTAATTTTAACACATTATTATAATATTGTATAAAGTAATAATTTTTTGTTGATAAAATAGAAAAATAATCTGTTTTGTGATAATATAGTCTTATAAATTTAAACATTAACATTAACACTAGCTAGGGGGGAACTATATGGCAAAACAAGTTACTTGCAGTTTAATAATTAAGGATGATTTTCATAATGTACTAATCTTAAAGAAGAAGGTAAAAAGAGGAGAAATAGAGAATTGGTCTATCTTAACCAGTAAGATTAGAGGAAAAGAAAGTCATGATAAATGTATTACAAGAGGTGCAAAAGATATATTAAAATCTGTTATTTTTGATGTAGAGCCATTTAAGGAATATATTATTGATGAGGAAAATGACGAAAGTACTATGGTTTATACAGGTAGAATAAAAGAAAAGGCAATACTAGATAAGAACTATAAAGAATGTAAGTGGATTGGAAAGAGAAATCTTGAAGATTATAACTTCTTACCTTTAGATAAAAAAGTATTAGAAGATTTCTTTGCAGAGTTGTAAAAGTTTTTAAAGGACTATTTAAAGCTTAATCTAAGCTTCATAGTCCTTTATATATTGTATTTAGTAAATGATTTTTAGAAGTCTTAGTTTTGTATATAATATAGGATAAATTTCACTTAAAGGAAAATTTAATTTGTCATAAGAATGACAAGAATATAGAATTTCTCCATTTGCAAGAGTATTAGTTATAATTCCAGAATGAGCAAAAAATCCTTTGCTGTTAGAGAAAAATTGAATTAGATCACCTTTATCAAGCAAAGAGAGAGAAGATACTTCTATTGCATATTTATTTCTAGTAAGGAATGAATATAATTCGTTTACTCTAATCCAAGGAAATGTATAAGGTTTCCAAAAGTTAGATAGTGGAATGTTTCCAGCATTAATGCATTGAGAAACAAAGTTGGTACAGTCTCCTCCATTATCATCAAAATTTTTATAATTTGAGTTTGATTTTAATGCATATTTTTCAGCATAATTAATAGCATTGGCTCTGTTATATAAATTGTTAGCTCTAAAGGAAGGTTTTATAATATTTTTTTGAAAATTGGAAGAATAATTATTAAAAAGATCATCTGATTTTGAATTTAATTGATCCCATATGTTATTGCTTTTTGGTTCTTTACATAGATTAGAATCGCATAATAGAAGTTTTTTATATTTGTTAGGGGTATATTCATTTATAGCAATATCTATAATTTTGAATTTTGATATATAAAATAGATAGTTTAGATTTTCTGAAGACTTTATAGATTTATTGTTTGAGAATATTAAAAAAGAATGGGTTGTGTTAACTTTTAGAATTAACCCATTTTTCTTTTTTATAATATTTATTTTATTTATGCGATTTTTTTCGTTAACAATTTTATTGTTTAATTTATTTCTCCAAGAATAAAAAAATTTTTTTTTGGAAAGTAAATAATTTATAAGGTTTTGATTTGATATAAATTTTTCAAGTGATTTTTTATTAAAGTTCTCAAAAGGTGAGTTTATAGTTTTAAAAAATAGATGAATAAACAGTCTAAACATTAAGACCTCCAAAGCAATAATTAATATTAATATATGATGAAAATTTTTGTGATGTGACCAAAATATTAAGTCTGTCATATAGAATTGATGATACTAAAAAATTTTAGTTTTATTGAATTAAGGAGCGTGAACATACATATGAAGATAAGTTTTATTTTAATTATTTTTGCTATGGTATTAGTAAATTTATGGTGCTTTTATAAAAGCAGAAAATATTTAAATAAAGTGGATGGAGAAGGAGAAGAGAGTAAAGAAAATTATGATAAGGGATTGAAGTATATTAAAATATCAGTTGTAATTTCTTTGCTTATATGTTTAACAGGTTCTTTGGCAATAATTATAGTTAAGGTTATATAGTTATTAATGCGATATATGCTTTCTTTGCTGTATTAGGCGATTTTGATATTCATACGAATAAAAACGCAAGTTAAAGGAAATAGTAAGAACATAAAGGTTTGCTTTATAAATAAGCAGAGCTTATTAAGTTTTATCTGTAGAAATAAGATGAAACTATTTTTAATTGTAATTATAATAATGAGGTGAATTGTTATGAGAAACAAGATGATGAACAAAGCAAAAAAAGCATTGAAAAAAGAAAGAAAAATGCTTGCTGAAATGGCAGAGGACATGAAAGATATAGTTGATAGTGTGAGAAAAAAATAAATCTAGCAAAATGAACTGGTATCGGTTTATGATACCAGTTCATTTTTTTGTTATTTTATAGATAAAAGAATGATATTAAAAAAAGTAAAAAAATAAAAGAAAAGTTTACTAAATTTGGTTTGTGATATATAATAATAACGTACGATAAGAGTATTGGGTAAACTCAAAAAAATAAAATAGGAGAGATAAAATGAGAGTGTATATGGAAAGACAGAGTATTTCTATGAGAGATGACAGATTAGCTCCCAATAGAAGAGAAATTGAAGTTGTAAATAACTGTAGATTAAGAAATTTTGTTGATATTCTAATGGAAAGCTATTGTCCTAAGAACAACAAAAAGAGAGCCACATGGGTATTGTGGAATCAGCATAAAGTAGTTGCAGTATTTGATAGTATTAGTAAGAAATGCAAATGCATTCAAAATTCTGAAACTTTTATAAAAGAATTATCCCTTGAAGAAGATAGTGCAGAAATGTATTTATATTATAGAGGGCAAGAAGATATGGGTGAAGTAATACAAGAATATGAGAAACAATTAATTTCATAGATATACATTGTGTAAAAAGGGTTTTTTGAGACAGATACAGTATGATTAGAATTCTAGTTATCCTGTATCTGTTTTTTAGTATAAAATATGTTTTAAATAGGAAACTACATCTTGAAGTAAAAATAAGATGCTTGTTATAATTTAAACTATAATTTAATTAATTTGGGGTGATTATATGAAGATTAAAGAATACATAAAGGGGCTAGAGGAATATATACCAGGATTTCAACCGGATTTAAATGATAAAGATGTGATAAAATTAAATGCTAATGAAAATTGTTATCCTCCATCACCTAAAGTAGAAGAGGCTATTAAGAATATTGATGTTAAAAAATTAAGAATTTATCCTGAGGCAATGAGTAATGAATTAAGAGAAGCAATAGCCAAAGTTTATAAGACTAACTATAATCAAGTTTTTTGTGGTAATGGTTCTGATGAAATAATTTCTTTAATTATGAAAGTATTTTTAAATGAAGGTGGTACAGTAGTAACTCCTTATCCAACTTATACTGTTTATAAAGCTTGTGCAAATATTGAAGGCGTAAATTGTATATTTGTTGATGTGAATGATGATTATACAATAAATGTAGAAAAGTTATTACAAGTTAATTCTGAAGCGATTTTTTTAGCAAATCCTAATGCACCTACAGGGATTCTTTTAAATCCTGAAAAGATTAAATATGTATTAGATAATTATGATGGTCTAGTAGTTGTTGATGAAGCTTATATGGATTTTTGTGACGAAGATGCTAGTATGATAAAGTATATAAATGATTATGATAATCTTATAGTTATGAGAACTATGTCTAAATCGTATTCCTTATGTGGTGCTAGACTTGGATATTGCTTTGCTTCAAATATGCTTATAAGGTATATGGATAAAT
>SVCK01000140.1 GCA_015058375.1 Clostridium sp. | reverse complement strand
TTGTTTACACAAACTTATCTATTGTCTCCACACAGTCATAATTATGTTATTTTATTATTTTAACTATTCCTTCTTTTATTGTATGTTCTTTTGGATTAGCAGCTGGATAGCCTAGAGCAGCCATTCCCCATACAATATGATCTTTTGGTATTTCAAATTCATCTAAAAGTTTTCTTACTTTAGGTTCATCACAGATAGTTTTTAATTGATTAATCCAGCAAGAACCAATGCCTAGTGAATTTGCCATTAAAAATATATTTTCAAGAGCACAAGAACAGTCTGCAAGTCCGTTTGTGTTATCTTTTTCATTAGATAAAAGTATAATAGTTACTGGATTATACATATTATAGTTTTCATCTCGTCCTAAAGCTTCACGTATAACTTTAGCAAGTTCTTGAATTTTATTTTTATTCTGAATAGCAGTAAACTTCCAGCTTTGTTTGTTCATTCCACTTGGTGCATATGTACCTGCTTTAATAATCATCTCAAGGTCTTCATCTTTTATCTGTTCATCTTTAAAAGAACGTATACTTCGTCTAGTTAATATATTGTGTAATACTTCATTCATAATATCACTCCTTAATATAACAATAGAATATAATATAATATTATCATATAGTAATGTTGTAATGGAAGATACTAGAACGTCTTTTGGATGAAGTATATATTTTAATACAGCATTATTTTTTTGTATCTATTTATTATTTCTTGGAAAAATAATAAGGTAAGATAGCAAAAAAGGAGCGATGATGAAGTGGAAAATTTTAATTGGATAGAATGGATTGGATATGCAGCATCTATTGCTATAGGAATATCAATGTTTATGAAGGATATAGTTAAGCTTAGACTTATTAATTTATTTGGATGTATTTTATTTTCAGTTTATGGATTTATAATAAAATCATATCCAGTAGCAATAGTAAATGCAATGATATCTTGTACTAATATATACTATTTGTATAAACTTTCTAAGCGAAAAAATATATAACTTAAAGGAGAAGAGTTATATTTTTTAAGTTGGTTTTACGCTAAATATTTATATAAGCTTTTATCCAATAATATATTAAATCAACAAGCGACTGCATGAGAAATTGTAGTCGTTTATTAATTTGGCTTTATTCTAGTGTTGAAAAATAAAAAGATAAGAAGTATAATGCAATATAGCTTGTAAAAATGATAATTGTTATTTAAAAAGTAATAATGAGGAGGATTTAAAGATGAAAATATGTTTTCCAGTAAATAATAATTTAGGAATGGAGAGTATTCCTTATGGACATTTTGGAACTGCACCAATGTTTGTAGTGTGTGACTTAGAAAAAGGTGATGTAAAAACTATAGGAAATGGAGATCTAGGTCATGAACATGGTCATTGCCAACCAATGAAAGCTTTATGTAATGAAGATGTAGATATCGTTATTGTTGGAGGAATAGGAAGAGGAGCAATTAATGGTTTAAATGCTCAAGGAATAAAGGTTTTTAAGGCTGTTGAAGGTACTATTAAAGACAATATAGAAGCTTACAAAGATAATAAATTAGTGGAATTTTCTATGGATCAGGCTTGTAGTCACCATGGAATAGAAGTAAAATAAAATATTTATATATATGGTGGAAATTTAGCTTTAAGTAATGACGTTATAATTTGTTTTATTTAAAGTTCAGATGTGGAGATAAGATTTTTGACTAATTAGACTATGTTTTAAATAGAATTAGAAATTTTAATCTTCACATTTTTTTATTTGGGAAAATGTTGTACTATGAAATGATGAAAAATTTAATACATTTACTTATTATTAACAAAATATAATAAAAAAGTAGTATAATCATATCATACTCTATTTTATAAGGAGGCATTTATGAGTAGTACATTAAATAGAATAAAGAATATAATGTCATGTAATGTTAGAAGATTTTTGGACAAAAATAATAAAAGTGAAAGTGATATAAAAACATATATACGAAAATTTGAAAGTGAGATAGGTAATATAAAAGCTCAAACTGAATCAGTTAAAGCTGAGGCAAACAGGAGGAAAAGAGCGCTTAATGAATGTGAAGATTCCATTTTAAAGATGGATAGATATATAAAAAGATCTATAGAGAATGGAAATAGTAGTGATGTAAGATTGTTTGAAGATAAGAAGCAAGCTTATGAAACTGAAAAGTTAAAGTTAGAAAAAGCATATAATACTGCAAAAATGGCTTTAGATAAAATGAATCAAGCTGAAAATAAGATTTCTAATGATATCGAAATTTTAAGAGATAGATTAAATACAATAAATGATAAAGAATTAGAGATTAAAATGGAACATAATCAGGCTTCTATTAAACAAAAGATAAGTAAATTTGAAGCAGAAGTTAATTCTAAAGCTGCACAAGCAGAAGGTATGAGAGAAATAGATGAATTTTTATCAGAAACTTCTTCAGATGAAGATGACCTTGACAAGTTATTTGAAGAGTTAGAAAATGATAATAAGTAAAATTTAGGAGGATGACAAATGGGTCTTTTTAAAAATCAATTTGCAAATGTAGTTGAGTGGGAAGAGTATAGAGATGATATTCTTTTTTGGAAATGGAATAATAAAGAAATAAAAAGAGGATCAAAACTTGTTATTAGAGCAGGTCAAGATGCAATTTTTATGTTTAATGGCAAAAGAGAAGGTATTTTTAAAGATGAAGGAAGCTATGATATTGAATCTGAAATTATACCATTTTTATCAACATTAAAAGGATTTAAATTTGGATTTAACAGTGGCCTTAGAGCTGAAGTATTATTTATAAACACTAAGGAAGTTACAGTAAAGTGGGGAACAAGACAAGCAATAAATATTCCTCATCCAAGTCTTCCAGGAGGAATGCCAATAAGAGCTCTTGGAACTTTTAATTGTAAAATATCTGATTATATAACTTTTATAGATAAGATAGCAGGAATCAAGAGTCAATTTACAATTGATGATGTAAAAGAAAGAATTATTTCTATGCTAGATCAGCTTTTAATGAAATGGATAGTAAAAGAAGGTAAAGATATGTTTAACCTTCAAGCTAATTCTTTTGATATATCTAAGGGTATATGTGAAGACCTTGATATGGAAATGAGTAAGATAGGTGTTGAAATTACTAATTTTAATATAGGTAATTTCTCATATCCTGAAGAAGTTCAAAAAATGGTTAATAAAGTTGCATCACAAAGTATGGTTGGTGATATTGATAAGTATCAAAAAGTAGGAATGATTGATGCAATGACTAGTGGCAAAATGGGATCAGGATCAAATGTGGCTTCAGATATGGTTGCAATGCAAATGGGAATGCAGATGGGTAAGCAGATGATGGACAATATGAATAATAAAAATACATCATCTAATAATAGCAACAACAGTGGAAATGGAGAAGCACAAACTCAAGGACCTAAGTTCTGTCCTAATTGTGGAACAAAAACAACAGGTGGCAAGTTCTGTTCAGAATGTGGTAACAAGTTGTACTAAAATAGAAATTAAGGTGTATACTGAAAGGATTTTTAATCATTCAGTATACACCTTTGTTTTTTAATGTATAGAAAACATTATAAGAAAAGTTACAAGTATTAGAAATATTAGTGTTATTACATTGTATAAAGTAAACACTTTAAGGAATTCTTTGCTGTTATCTTCTTGCTGTATGTAAAGTTTATAAGATATAAGACTAGCCATTGAAGCTATCAAAGTACCCAGCCCTCCTATGTTTGTACCAAGAATAAGAGCATTAGAATAGTTAGTAAAGCTAGATAGAAGCATTGCACATGGAACATTGCTAATAATCTGACTTAAAAATATAGAAGCAAAAAAGCTATTGTTGAAATTATTTAATATAGAACTCATAAAATTTTTTATTATATCAAAAGAAGATAAATTTCCAATGAATATAAAAAAGAAAATAAATGTTAAAAGTAAAGAATAATCTACATCTTTAATAAAATCTTTGTTGATGAAAAAGGCAGATATTAGTGTTAATAAAAAAGTAATTTTATAATCTATTATATTCATTACAGAAAGAATTACCAAAATAAAGAGTAATGAAAAATACATTACATGTTTTTTATTTTTAATCTTTATATCTTCACTTTCAAAATTCAAATTGCTTTTTTCAAGCATCATTATCAATACAATTAGAAATATTAAAGAAGCTAAAAATATTGGAAAAGTTATTTTAAAAAAATCAAATATATTATAATTATAAAAATTATATAAGAATAAATTTTGAGGATTTCCTAAAGGCGTAAATGAACTACCTAAATTAGCAGCAATAGTTTGCAATACAATAAGTATTAATGGGTCTTTATTTAATTTTTTACATAATATTAAAGTAAGAGGTACAAAGGTTAAAAGAGCAACATCATTTGTAATAAGCATTGAACTAAAGAAAGTTATAAAAATTAACGTGAAAGCTATTTTTTTGTAGTTATCACATTTTGAGAGTATTTTAAGAGCAAAAAAGTCAAGAATTTTAGATTCCTTAAAAGCAGAAATAATAATCATTAAGTTAAATAAGACAATTAAAACTTTAAAATTTATATATTCTAATTTTGGTAAATTAAATAAACTTGAGACAATAGCTAATAAACCTGCTGTGCTTAAGACTATTTCTCTTTTGATGAAAGAAATAATTCTTTCTTGTTTTAACGATTCGACAAACATATAAAAACTCCTATCATATAATTCTTTTTACGATAAAATTCTTAAATAATTATAGCAAATATTTAATTTATTACAAAGGTATTAACCTAAATATCATTTGTTAAAATAATTGTTTGCTTGGGTTTAGAGTGCGTTAAATAAAAAAAGTGTAAGAAAATAAAGGAAAAAATAAGGTGGTGTAGAATTAATGAATTAAAGGCTTAGGAGGAATTATATGGATAACGGATTCAATATAGAAAATAGACAATTAAAAGTTGATTATTTAAATTCTAAAGTATTAAAAATAGATAGGTCTTCAATTTTCGGTTGTAAGATAGAAAGTGGAGATGAAATAGAATCTTCTATTTTTAAAGAACAATATATAAATGCTACAAAAAGTTTAATAGATATAATAAATACATCAAATATTTTTAATGAAATCGAGAATATAGTTACATTTGTTGGTGAAAGAGGTTCAGGGAAAACAACTATTTTAAGGAGTTTTTCTAAATGTTTAATTGATAAAAATGATGTTTTGTTAAGTAGTAATGAACAATTTAATTTTGAGGTTTTAAAACTTATAGATTTAAATTATAAGGATGAAAATACATCTATTTTATCTGTAATTTTATCTAGTATGTATAGAAGCTTTTTGAATGGAGAAAATATTGAAAATCAGAATTTCAAGAAAGATTTAGAAGATGCATTTGAAAGAATATTTAAACAGATTAATCATATATCAACAGATGATGCTAGTATATTTGAATTTAATGATAAATTTTTAATAAAGGAAAGTATAAGTGAACTTATAAAATTATATTTAGATTATTTAAAAAAGGATTACTTTGTAATACCAATAGATAATATTAGTAACTTAAAAGAAGTAAAAAATGTAATTCATGAGTTAAAGATGTATTTTAATTGTGAAAAATTAATTATATTGCTTACTATGGATAAAAATCTTATAGATAAAAGTGAAATTGATATTGAAGATATTGGAGTCTATAGTAATGTGATTTACATTGAACCAATAGATATATTATCTAAAAAAATTGAGATTAATAGAGATGAACTAAGTAATATTCCAGTTTATAATGGAAATAATATTTTTGAACAGATAAGATGTATATTAGTTAGAAAATTTAATTATTATATTTATACTGTAGATGCAATTAAAGCATTAGTTGGTAATAATGTAAAAAATATAATTAAGTCAATAGTATTTATAAATTCTCTTAATGGAATAGCACATAAGGATGAGTATGCATTGTCAAGATATCTAGAGCTATTATCACAAGAGGCACTTTTGGGAGGAAAGCAGACTATAATATTAAAAAATATTTTAAAAACTGATATAAATGAATTGAATAAATATATAGTTGTTTCTTTAAGTGAATTGATAGTGCATAAGAAAAAAATTGGCAAGGTTACTGAGGAAATTGATGAATTTTATTCATATATAAGTAATAATAGATATCAAATAAAAAGTGGAAGAATATCAATAGGAGACGTCATAACTTGTATTGAAGTTTTTAAATTATATAAAACTAAAGAGTCTGATTCGACTTTTATTGAATTGTTAAAGGCTTCATATACAATTAAGCTACTTCTAGAATATAATAAAGAACCTAAAAACATAATAAAGACAATAGGAAATGATTATTGTGGAGATTACTTTAAGTTTATTCATGGTATAGATAAGTTTGATAATTTAATAGAAATTGCAGGTAAGAAATCAGCAGAAGATTTGAAGGCCTTTTTTGGATATAGAAAAGAACTTTTTAATTCAATATTACAACCTTGTTGCGATTACAATGATAATTCATCGAAATTTATACATGATGCTGTTAATATTTTTAAAGAAGAAGATATATATAATCAGAAGTATTATAAATTCAAATTTTTAAATATTTTATCTTACAGTTTATTAAATAGATACAATTATCAAATTGAACCCAAATTTATTTTATATATTATGAATGTTGATTATTGGACAAATGTTCTACAAACTTTAGGAAAGAACTTAAAGAAAGGCAATATTGCTGAGGATAGATATTTTGCTCAAACAATAGAAATTTTTAAAGAAATATTAGAAAAGAATAAATTATTTAACATAACACAAGAGTTAAGGTTTAGTTATAAATTAAATGCAAAAGGAATTGAAGGAGACTTTATTATTAATGATAATGATGTTGAATTTTTACAAAATCTTAATAATGAACTTATAAAAGCTCAATATCTTTATTCTTACAATATGTAGATATGCTTAAATTAAATTGTTTTTTACACCATTTTTACACCAAAGTTATAAAAAATTCTGTACAATTAAGGTCTGCTATGGTAGAATATCTTTAGCAACCCTAGTTAAAAAGCCAACTACGGTTGTTGGTTAAAAATTACAATTGAATACAGACAGTTCGTAACCATCCTGTCTATAAATAAAACTAGGAAAAATAATAGAAAAAATTATATTGTGTTTTATTAGGTAGAGGGAATCTCTACCTTTTTTTGCGTCTAAGAATGAATTATAAATGTATATGCCAAAAGGAATTGAAAGAATATTTTTTGGGTAAATTAATTGTGATAAAGGCGTGAAAATATTATTAGGAGGTGTTTTGCATGGAGAGAAGAGAAGACAAATTGAAGATAAAAAGTATAACTATTTCAGGGTTAGTAATAGCTATGTATGTAGTTATAATGACATTAACGCAAAGTTTTGCATTTGGAGCAATACAAGTTCGAATTGCTACTAGTTTATATGCACTTGCATATCTATGTCCCTTCCTAGTTTTACCTCTTGGAGCAGCAAATATAATATCGAATATGCTTCTTGGAGGTCTTGGTTTTTTTGATATTTTTGGCGGTGGATTAGTTGGAATAATTACATCGTTATTAGTTTTTGGGGTTAGAAAATTTAACCTTAAACTACCACTAATAATGATACCAATAATTTTTGTTCCAGGACTTGTAGTACCTATATGGTTATCAGGTTTGACAGGCATTGATTACAGAGTGTTAGCTACAAGCTTATGCTTAGGACAGGTTATTCCGTCAATGTTGGGATTATTATTAGTTGTGACATTAAAAGATAAGATTGGAGAAAGATAATGCGTGATGATTTAAAATTAAATTCCTTAGGGAATAGAAATATAAAATATGACTTTAATTATACACCAGAGGTTTTGGAAACATTTGATAATAAGCATCCCGAAAATGATTATTTTGTAAAGTTTAATTGCCCAGAATTTACAAGCTTATGCCCAATAACTTCTCAACCAGACTTTGCAACTATTTATATTTCATATGTACCAGATAAGAAGATGGTGGAGAGTAAGTCTTTAAAACTTTATTTATTTAGTTTTAGAAATCATGGGGATTTTCATGAAGATTGTATGAACATAATAATGAAAGATCTTATAAAGCTTATGGATCCTAAATATATAGAAGTATGGGGAAAATTTACTCCAAGAGGTGGTATATCGATAGATCCATATTGTAACTATGGAAAGAAGGGTACAAAATGGGAAGAAGTAGCCTTTAACAGACTTGCTAATCATGATTTGTATCCAGAAAAGGTGGATAATAGATAATATGAGTACTTTGAAGAATGAAGAAGCAATAATTGTATTAAGTGGTGGTCAAGATAGTACAACATGTCTTTTTTGGGCAAAGCAAAAATTTAAGAAAGTAAGAGCGATAGGTTTTGATTATGGACAACGACATAAATTAGAACTTGAGTGTGCAAAGAAGATATGTGAAAAATATGATGTTGAGTATGATGTGTTAGATATGGGGCTTTTAAATAATCTTACAACTAATTCATTAACAAGAAGTGACATTAAGGTAGAAGCAGCAAAGGAAGGAGAAAGTACACCTAATAGTTTTGTTGAAGGAAGAAATATGGTGTTTTTAACTTTTGCAGCTATTTTTGCTAAAAGTCATGGAATAAAAAATATAGTTACAGGTGTATCTCAAAGTGATTTTTCAGGTTATCCAGACTGTAGAGATAGCTTTATAAAATCTCTAAATGTTACACTAAATCTTGCAATGGATTATAATTTTGTATTACATACTCCATTAATGTGGCTTGATAAATGTGATACATGGAAGTTGAGTTATGACTTGGGTGTATTTGATATTATTAAGAATGAAACTCTTACATGTTATAATGGAATTATAGGAGATGGATGTGGAGAGTGTCCTTCATGTAAACTTAGAAAAAGAGGACTTAAAAGATTTCAAGAAAAATATATGTAATATCTATATTTTTAAGAATATTTTAATAGATAGTATGGGGAGCAAGTTGAAAAACTTGCTCTTTTGAGTTTTGACGTATATAGAGAGAAAAATGATTGTTATTATTAAATTTTTGTTCGGTCTCAAAAAATAAAAAAATTTTATTCAATGGTAAATAAAAAATAATAAGTAGTAGAAAAAGTATATGTATGCAAATTTTTAAGATTTTTTGTCATAATTTAATTTGATATTAACTAAGTACTTCATAAATATTAAATATTATCTTAAATAGCTATGTTATATAAGGTAAAAAGGACTTTTGGATGAAGTTAACAATTATGCAAAAATAAGTAGTGAATAATTGATTGTTTGAGAAAAAGTTAGTAATATATATATTGGAAAATATTTATTGGATAAAAAGGATAAAAAGGATAAAATGGAGAGAAAATGGAACAGATATTAAATAATATTGAAGAGGGAATTATAATAATAGATGATATTGGTAAAATAGTGTTTTGTAATAAGGGTGCATTAAAATTTTTGAAGTATTCATCAAAGGAATTGTTAGACAAAAATATGTTTAAATCTATTATGAATTATGATTTGAAAATAGATATTGAAGTAATGAAAAAATATGAGTTGATAAATAGATTTAAAGAAAGATTATCTGTTGAGGGGCAATTTGTAGCATCTAAGTGGAAAAATAGAGATGTATTTTCTTTTATTTTTAAAATAGAAGAAATAGATATGAAGAAATTATCAGAAAAGCTTTATTATGAATTGAAAAAAAATAGAGAAATGGAAGATGAACTTGAAGGATTTTTATCAACAGCAACTGATTGTATGAGTATTGTTGATGATAGAGGAAGATTTAAGAAAATAAGTGTTGGATGGAAAAGTAACTTGAATTGGTCTATGGATGATTTTGATGGTAGAACATGGCTTGATATGGTTCATCCTGATGATTTTGAAGAATTAAGAGAAAAGTTTAGAAAAGCTAAAAAATCAGGGGAAGTCATTCGTGCGGTAGGAAGATTTAAGAGTAAAAAAGGAAAATGGTTTTGGATTGATACAAGTAGCATTTATGATAAAAACAGAAAAGTATTTATAAATACATCTAAGGATATAACAGAAGAGAAGAAGATAGAAAAGGAACGACTTAAATATGAAAAGCTTAAAGAGCTTGAAAATGTAAGAAATGATTTCTTTGCAAATGTATCTCATGAATTTAAAACACCTTTAAATGTTATATTGTCATTAATACAAGTTATGGCACTTGAAGTTAAAGAAAAAGTTGTGAAAATAGAGCCGACAGAAAAATTTGAAAAATATATTCAAAGTATAAAACAAAGTTCATTTAGACTTTTAAGACTTTCTAATAACATAATAGATTTGACTAGAATTGACTCAGGGTTATTTAGATTACATAAAACTAATTGTAATATAGTTGCTTTAATTGATGATTTGGTAGATTCTATTTCTGAATATGTGAAATGTAAAGGAAGAGAACTTGTATTTGACCCTTTATGTGAAGAAGTAATAACAGCTTGTGATAAAGATGTAATTGAGAGAATAATTTTAAATATAATATCAAATTCTATAAAATATACAAAAGAAAAAGGAAAAATATTAATAAGTCTTAATGTTGAAAATAACTGTGTTGTTATTTCAGTAAAAGATAATGGAATTGGAATTGCTAAAGAAAATTTAAGTACAATATTTGAAAAGTTTAAACAGGTAGATTCTACTTTGACAAGAAAAGTAGAAGGAAGTGGGATAGGATTATCATTGGTTAAATCTCTAGTAGAAATGCATGATGGAGAAATATATATAGAAAGTGATGAAGGCAAAGGAACTAAGGTGTCTTTCTATTTGCCTATAATGACTTTAGATGAAAAGTCAATAGTTTCAGAACAAAACTTAGATGAAAATAGGGGATGGAGGATAGAATTTGCAGATATTTATGATTAAAATTGTAATCATAGAAACTTAAATGTATAGGAGGGGAAGTAAATGGCAATAAAAATAATAACTGACAGTACAAGTTATTTACCAAATGAATTAAAGGAAAAATATGATATAGAAGTAGTATCGTTAAATATTACATTAAACGGGGAAAGTTTTAAGGAAGTAGATGTAGATAATAAAAAGTTTTATAAGGATATGGAAAATTCAAACGAAATACCTACATCATCACAGCCTGCTTTAGATGAAATGTTAAAAGTTTTTGATAAAGCTTTGAGTGATGGAAATGACGTTGTAGCTATTTTTATATCATCTGATATGAGTGGAACTTTTTCAAGTGCACATTTAGTAAAAGATATGGTATTAGAGAACTATCCAGAAAGAAAAATTGAAATAATAGATTCTAAAACTAATTGTATGCAGATGGGATATGAAGTTTTGGAGGCTGCAAAGGCTGCAAAAGAAGGAAAGTCTTTAGAAGAAGTTAAAAAAGCTGCATTATATGTGAGAGACAATAGCAGATTCTTATTTACTCCAGATTCTCTTATGTACTTAAAAAAAGGAGGAAGAATAGGTGGAGCCTCTGCATTGTTTGGTTCTATACTTCAAATAAAACCAATTTTAACAGTTGAAAATGGTGTGACAACAGTTTTTGAAAAAGTAAGGACTAAGAAAAAAGCTGTTAATGCTATCGTACAAAAAGTTTTAAAAGATGCTGAAGATAAAGGAATTAAAGGTGTAACAGTACATCATATTAATTGTGAAGAAGAAGGAATAGCTTTAGCAGAAATATTAAAAGAAAAACTTAATGTAGAAGTACATATAGAAAAAATAGGACCAGTTATAGGACTTCATGTTGGACCGGGAAGTATAGGGGTAGCATATCATACTAAATAAAATTTTTAAGTTATTTATTATTTTAGGTTTTAGAAGAAGAGTTTATAGTTTTAAACTGTAAGCTCTTTTTTTAATATTAATGAGCTTTTATTAAAAATTGAATTTGCTGTGCAATATATGTAAAATTATATAATAGATATTAATTAAAACTAATATGGAATGGAGAGTGTCTTTAAGAAGTGATTTTTTCTAATTTAAAAATACAGGATAACGAACCTATTTACATACAGATTGAAAATCATATACTTGAGTGTATAAAAAATGGGGCGCTTAATAGAGGGAGTAAACTTCCATCTACAAGAGAAGTAAGTAAATTATTAAATATAAGCAGAAATTCAGTAGTTGCAGCATATGAAGAATTAGAAAGTAGACAAATAATTGTAACTAAAAGAGGAAGAGGTACTTTTATTTCAGTTGATGTACATAAAGAAAGTTACGAGATAAGTATAAATTGGGATGATAAAATAAATGATTATAGTAAAACTTTAAGAGAAAAGGACATAATTAAAAGTGAACTTAGTTATGAAAAAGGTATGATATCATTTAAATCTATAGCTCCTGAGTGTGGCCTTTTTAATAAAGAAGATTTTAAAAGAGCCTTAATGGATGCTTGGAGCAATGAAGAAGAAAATCTTCTAAACTACGGATATGCTCAAGGATATAAACCTTTAATTGAATATTTATATGACTATATGCAAAGTAAAGGTGTTAGCATTAATAATAAAGATATATTAATAACAAATGGTTTTACAGAAGCATTTGATATAATTCTTTCATCTTTAACTAAGAAAGGTGATGTAATTCTTTGTGAAGAACCAACTCATAATACAGCACTTAAAATTATGGAGTCTCATGGGTTGAAAATTGTTCAAGTTCCTATTGATGAAAATGGGATAAATATTGATGCTTTAAAACAAACATTAGAAAAGTATGATGTGGCTTTTTCTTATCTTATTCCTTCATATAATAATCCAACAGGTATTGTTACTAAAGCTGAGAAAAGAAAAGAGCTTATAAAGGTTATGCAACATTATAAAGTGCCTATAATTGAAGATGGTTTTAATGAGGAATTATTATATTCAAGCTCACCAATAGAACCATTAGCAGCATTAGGAGGAGAAGGAAATGGTGTAATGTATATAGGAAGCTTGTCTAAGATTTTGTTTCCAGGTCTTAGGATAGGGTGGATTCTGGCAGATAAAAAGCTTATAGATTTGCTTGAAAGTGTTAAAAGAGGACGAACAATTCACTCATCATTTCTAGATCAAAGTTGTTTTTATTATTATTTAAAGAGTGGAGCGTTTAGTAGATATTTAAAAAATGTAAGAAAATTTTATAAAGATAAGTACAATTTAGTTAGAAAATGCGTAGATAAGTATATTGATTATGAGTATCTAACTGGTGATGGAGGGCTTCATGTTTTTATAAAACTAAAGAATAATTTAGATGCAAGAGAAGTGTTGGATATATGTTATAAAAAGGGTGTAATATTTATGCCTGGAGATATATTTTATCAAGGAGAAAAAGGAAAAGATACTTTGAGAATAGGATTTGGAAGAGTAAGTGATGAGAATATAGAAAAGGGGATAAAAATAATAGGTGAAGCAGTTAATGAACTAAGTATTAGAAAGTGAGGAAGATTTGTTATGGCAACAGAAAAACTATTTTATGAAAATCAGTACATAAAGCAATTTGAAGCTCAAGTTTTAGATGTTATAGAAGATGAAGGAAAGTTTAAGGTTCTGTTAGATAGAACTGCTTTTTTCCCTGGAGGGGGAGGCCAGAGCTCAGATAGAGGAACATTAAATGGACAAGAAATTATTGATGTTATTGAAGATGGAAATAATATATATCATATAGTTGGTGAAGCTATTGAAATTTCTGCAAAAGTTACTGGAATTATTGATTGGGAAAGAAGATTAGATGGAATGCAGCAGCATTTAGCACAGCATGTATTATCTGGAGTTTTCTATAGTAACTTTAATCACAATACAGCAGGAATACATTTAGGACATGATATAAGTTATGTTGATATAGTTGGTCATGTATCAATGGAGATGGTAAAAAAAGCTGAAAGGTTAGCTAATAAAGTCATAGGTGAAAAACATGCAGTAAAGTTTAAAATTACTAGTAGAGAAGAAGCAGAAAAAATGGGTTTGAGAAGAGAACTTGCAACTGATGATGAAAGAATAAGAATAGTTAAAATAGAGGATTTGGATATAAATGCATGTTGTGGAGTACATCCTTCTAATACTTTAGAACTTCAAATGATTAAGATTAAAAATATTGAAAAGCATAAAGGAAATACAAGAATTTATTTCTTAGCTGGTTCTAGAGCTGTTAAGGAGTTTTTAGATAGATCTAATATATTAGATGATGTTAGTATAGAACTTACTACAGGATGTGATGAAGTAGTTAATAGCATTAAAGCATTAAAGGCTAATTTAAATGATGTTAAGGAAGAAAATAAAAAAGTTAAAGCATCTTTAGCTGAGTATGAAGCTGAGGCGTTAAAGAGTGAAGGAGAAGTTTTTAAAGAGTTAACTTTAATTACTAAAATTTATAAAAATGAAAATAGTAAATACCTTGGGAATTTAGCTGAAAAGTTAGTGTCAGAAGATAATAGAGCAGTTCTATTTGGTATTGATGCAGGTGACAAGGCAAACCTTTTATTTGCATGTTCTAAAAATTTAGATAACTTAAATATGGGAGCGATTTTAAAAGAAAGTATAGTACTAATTGAAGGAAGAGGGGGTGGAAGTAAAGTTTTAGCTCAAGGTGGTGGAAAGAAAACTGATAAACTTTTAGATGCAGTTGATAGAGCAAAGACATTAATAAAAGAAAGTTATAAGTAACTGAAAGGAAAAACATAAATTATGCTTGATTTTATGAAAATTTTAAATAATGATACATCTAATTTTACTGAGGAAGAGAAAGCACAAGCAGAGCAATTTACAAATACTCTTAAGGAAAGAATTATAGATGATTTGGTTGAAATTGAGTCTCAAAAATTAATTGAGAAATTGAAAAATGATAAAGAAGATTTTAAAGAGTCGATAAGTCAAATTCTTATAAATGGATGTATGGGATATAAAAAGATGAGTATGCAACTTTTGATAAATATATACCTAGACAAAGCAGGAAATGAAAGGTTTATAGCGTTAATGGAAAAACTATAGTAATAAATAGAAAAGTAACTAGTATAATAATAAGAGAAGAAAATTTTAAAAAATTTGTTTCCTAGGCTTAGTACCTATGGTATAATAGCTAAGAAATGGGAAGGTGGTTAAAGTAATGAAACACATAAAAACAATAAATAAAACTAACATAAAGAACAGTTTATGTAAGCCAGGTTGCAAAGAATGTGCTAATTCATGTCAATCAGCTTGCAAAACTTCTTGTACAGTAGCAAACTTAGAATGCGAAAACTAAATAGTTAGCAGAAAAAATTATGATACTGTAGAGATTCTCTATGGTATCATTTTAGAGAGTGCTACAGAAAAATCTCGTAATTTTATATTACGAGATTATATTTTTAGTTAGTTGGAGGGAAAGAATATGGCATTGATACACAAGTTTAAGCAAGGCGGAAACTACTATGTTCTTGATGTTAATACAGGAGCTGTTCACGTAGTTGATGAGCTTGTTTATGATATATTAGAAGACGATAAAATTAGAAATAAGAAAGAAGTTTTAGAAGCTTTAAAAGGTAAGTATGATGAAAATGACATATCTGAAGCTTATGATGAAATTCAAGATTTAGCTGAGGATGGAGTAATATATTCAGAAGACCAATACGAAGAGATAGCACATAGCTCTATGGATGATAGGGATTACATAAAGGCTATATGTTTAAATGTTATTCATGGATGTAATTTAAGATGTAAATATTGTTTTGCAGATGAAGGAGAGTATCATGGACATGGCGGAGTTATGTCTGTAGAAACTGCTAAGAAAGCAATAGAATATGTTATTAAAAGAAGTGGCCCAAGAAAGAATATTGAAATAGATTTATTTGGTGGAGAACCAACACTAATTATGGACAAACTTAAAGAAGTTATAGCTTTTGCTAGAGAAAATGA
>SVCK01000139.1 GCA_015058375.1 Clostridium sp. | reverse complement strand
TACCATAAGAATTTATGGGACCTGTTATGGAAAAGCTACGACCTAGAAAAGGTGAAATGGTTAATATGACATCAGCTGTTAATGGATATTCAAGATTAGAATTTAAGATTCCAGCTAGAGGACTTATTGGATTTAGAAATGAATTCATGACTGATACAAAAGGTAATGGTATTATGAACCATGTATTTGATAGTTATGGACCATATAAAGGTGATATTGAAACAAGAAGCAGAGGATCAATCGTTTCGTTTGAAGATGGAGAAGCTATAGCATATGGATTATTTAATGCACAAGATAAAGGTTCATTATTTATAGGACCTGGAACTAAGGTATACCAAGGAATGATAGTTGGTGTATGTGGTAGAGCAGAAGATATTGATATAAATGTTTGTAAGGGTAAGAAACTTACTAATACAAGAGCATCAGGATCTGATGATGCGGTTAAGTTAGTTCCACCTGTTGTTATGTCATTAGAAGCTTCACTTGAATTTATTAATAATGATGAATTAGTAGAAGTAACTCCAGAAAATATAAGAATGAGAAAGACTGTTCTTGATAGCGGAGAAAGAAAAAAACTTATAAGCAGAAGAAAAAAGTAGTATTTAATTAAATTTTACTTTAGAGATTTGCTTTGAGTTTGTTTGAATAAGTTTAGATGAAGTAAATAGCCTGAATTTTTAGGCTATTTACTTTTGTATATAGGGGTGGGATATGAAAAAAAATAGTAAGAGAAAAAGAAGTAAGTTATTTATTTTAATATTTGCTATTTTATTAGGTATGGTATATTACAGAAATATAATTAACAAACCGTTGAAATCAATGAAAGAAACTGTTGAAATAAAGATTGAAGAGGGAGAGTCATTAAACGGGCTTATTAATGATTTAGATAAAAGTGGACTATTACGTAGTAAATTTATGATAAAGTTAAATGTTAAGTTGTTTAATAATAATGTAAATTTACTTCCAGGTACATATGTTGTTAATAGAAGTAGTTCTTTCAATGAAATATTGAATGTATTACAGCATAAGGAATTATCCTCTTCGCAAATTGTTATTTCTATACCTGAAGGCAGTACTATAGATCAGATAGGAGCTAAATTAGAAAAAGCACAGTTATTTACAAAAGAAGAATTTATTCAAGCGGTGGAAGATTATGAGCTTCCAGAGTATGTTGTTAACAATTCAAATAAGAAATATAATTTAGAAGGCTTTTTATTTCCTGATACCTATTATTTTGATAAAAATACTACTCCAGATGAAGTAGTAAAAGTTATGTTAAATAATTTTGAAATTAGATTAAAAGAAATAGAGAAAGAAACAGGAAAAGACATAGAATTAAATGAAATAGAAACAATAATAACAAAGGCTTCTCTTGTAGAAAAAGAAGCTTCACTTGATGAAGAAAGAGCCAAAGTAGCATCTGTAATAGAAAATAGGCTAAAAATCAATATGAAACTAGAATTTTGTTCTACAGTAAATTATGTGGTGGGATATGATGGTAAAGAACTTTTAAAAAATTCAGATATAAAAGTGAATTCGCCATATAATACCTATAAATATAGTGGACTTCCTGCAGGACCTATATGTAATCCTGGTAAGGAATCTATTAAAGCAGCACTTGAGCCTGCTAATACAAATTATTTGTTTTTTGTAGTTTTAAAGGATCAAAATGGTAAACAGTATTTTTCAACTACAGCAGAAGAGCATGAAAGAGTAAAAAAACAGCAAGGTTATTAAATTGGAGGATAGTATGAGCGGAATTACATATGACTATATGGAGGAATATATAAAAGGATTGGTTCCTAAAAGAGAAGGTACATTAAAAGAAATTGAAGAATTTGCAAGAGAACATGGAGTGCCAATAGTACAAGAAGAAACAGGGAAGTTTTTAGAGTTTATGGTTGATATGAAGAAACCATTAAGAATTCTAGAATTAGGAACTGCAATTGGATTTTCATCAATATTAATGTATGAAGCAGCAGGTACTGAACCTGAAATAGTAACAATTGAAAGAGATCCTAATATGATTGAACTTGCAAAAATTAATCTTAAAAAGTTTAATCTTGAACAAAAGATAAAAATTATGGAAGGTGATTGCTTAGAAATTTTAGAAAAATTAGATGATCCTTTTGATTTAATATTTATGGATGCAGGAAAAGGACATTATAATCACTTTTTACCACACTGTTTGCGTTTGCTAAAGGATGATGGTATTATTATTGCTGATAATGTTTTATTTAGGGGAATGGTAGCAACAGATGAATTGGTAAAAAGACGTAAAATAACTATTGTGAAAAGGATGAGAACTTATCTTGATATGGTATCAAATGATGATGAGTTAATTACATCTGTAATTCCAATGGGTGATGGAATAGCAATTACCAAAAGGAGGAACAAATAATGAGGAAATTTAAAAAGCCAGAGATATTAGCTCCTGCTGGAAACTTAAGTAAGTTGAAAGTGGCTGTAGATTATGGTGCAGATGCTGTTTACCTTGGTGGAGGTAGACTAAATTTAAGAGCTTTTTCTAATAATTTCACATTTGAAGAAATAGAAGAAGGGGTAAAATATTGTCATGATAGAGGCGTAAAAGTTTATGTCGTT
>SVCK01000138.1 GCA_015058375.1 Clostridium sp. | reverse complement strand
TCCTTATTTTACAGATGAAATTATGGTAGATATTATAAGCACTATTAAAAAAAATCATCCTGATTGTGCTATAACAATTTCTATAGGGGAGAGAAGTTATGAATCTTATGAGAAAATGTTTCTAGCTGGTGCTGATAGATATCTTATAAGACATGAAACTGCAAGTAGAAAACTTTATGAAAAACTTCATCCTGCTGCTTCTTTTGATAATAGAAGAAAATGTTTATATGATTTAAGAAAGATAGGATATCAAATAGGCTCTGGATTTATGATAGGTCTTCCTGGGCAAACTAATAAAGATTTAGTTGAAGATTTAATTTTTGTTAAAGAACTAAATCCTGAGATGTGTGGTATTGGTCCTTTTATACCTCAAAAAGATACACCTTTAAGAGATGAAAAGGGTGGTACTTTAGAAGATACTATTACACTTTTAGCAGTTTTAAGATTATTATTGCCAGATTGCCTTCTTCCTGCAACAACTTCACTTGGAACTATTAATCCTTTAGGACGTGAAATGGGTCTTAAGGCTGGTGCAAATGTCGTTATGCCTAATCTTTCTCCAAGTAATGTAAGAGAAAAATATGCTTTATATGATGGTAAAATATGTACAGGTGATGAAGCAGCAGAATGTAGAGGATGTATAGAGAGAAGAATTAATAGTGCTGGATATCAAGTTGAAATAGGTAGAGGAGACAATATAGCATTTTTAAGGAATTATAAATAGAAGAGAGTGATTTTTATATGAATAATACACCAAATGCAAATAGAAAACATATTGTGATTTTTGGGAAAACAAATTGTGGGAAATCGTCATTGATAAATAGGATTGTTGGACAAGAAGTAGCTTTAGTATCTGAGCAAGAAGGAACTACAACAGATCCAGTTTCTAAAGCAATGGAGCTAATTCCAGCAGGTCCTGTTCTATTTATAGATACAGCAGGTATTAAAGATAATTCTAAATTAGGTGATTTAAGAACTAAGAAAACTTTAGAATATATAAAGAGAACAGATATTGCATTATATGTAATGGACGTTAATGATTTAGATATTGAAGAATATAAAAAGATTGATAAAGAATTTAAAAAATATAATATAAAAAGTATTCTTGTAATAAATAAAATAGATAGCGTATCAGAAAAACAAATAGATGATGTAAAAAATGAAGTTTTAAATATTAAAAAGGAATGCATATTTATATCTGCTAAAGAAAACATAGGAATAGATGTACTAAAAGATAAACTTGTTGAAATTTTAGTTAAAGAAGAGGAAGATTTGCCATTAGTTGGAGATATATTGCCTTATGGTTCAACAGTTATATTAGTTGTTCCTGTTGATTCAGAAGCACCTAAAGGAAGATTAATTTTGCCACAAGTACAAGTTATAAGAGATTGTTTAGACAATGGAATTAAGTCATATGTTGTTCGTGATACAGAACTTAAGGAAGCAATAGATGATTTAAAGAAGGTTGACCTTGTTATTACAGATTCCCAAGCATTTAAGAAAGTTAATGAAATTGTACCAAATCATATTAATCTTACAAGTTTTTCAATGTTGTTTGCAAAACAAAAAGGTGATATTCATGAATTTATTAAAGGTGTTAATGCTATAAGAAATTTAAAGCCTAATGATAAAATTTTAATTTCAGAAAGTTGTACTCATAATGTTTCTCATGAAGATATAGGAAGAGTTAAAATTCCTAAATTACTTGAAAAGTACGTTGGTGGTAAATTAGATATTGATTTTAAAGCAGGTCATGAATTCCCAACTGATATAGAAAAGTATAAACTTATTCTTCATTGTGGAGCATGTATGTTAAATAGAAAGACTGTGCTTAATAGAGTTAATTTGTGCAAAGATAAAAATGTACCTATTTCAAATTATGGAGTAGCTATATCTTTCTTGACAAATACTTTAGATAGAAGTAAAACAATATTTGAATAATTTTATAGAACAAAACATATGATAAGAGGCATTAAGCATAGTATAAAATAATATAACATTAATGGTATAATATATATGCAGTAAATAATTATAGCAGGAGGGAAAATGAATAAAATATTAAAATTACTATTTAATAGAGTTGTAGTTACAGGACTTTTAATATTATTACAACTTTCAATTATTCTTTTTTGGATATTAACTTTTACAAATGAATTTATTTATTTTTACTTTTTCTCTTTGATTTTAGGATTGGCAATGGTTATATATATTTTAGGAAGGACTGATAATCCTTCTTTTAAACTTGCATGGGCAATAACCATTTTAGTTCTTCCTATATTTGGAGGACTTTTATACATTATTTTTGGAGGAAATAAAGTAAGAAGAAGGCTTAAGAGGAAGATTGAAAATAACTATGAAGATATAATAAATCATTTTGATAAAAATGATAATCTAATAGATGAAATAGCAGATGTAAATAAATCAGTTGCAAATCAGCTTAAATATATAAAGAATACTTCAAAATTTCCAATATATAAAAACACATCTACTAAATATTTTTCATGTGGGGAAGACTTCTTTCCTGTATATTTAGAGGAGTTAAAGAAAGCTCGTAAATTTATATTTATGGAATATTTCATTATATCAAAAGGTAAAATGTGGAGCGAAATCTTAAAGATATTAGTTGAAAAAGTTAATGAAGGCGTTGATGTAAGAATAATATATGATGATTTTGGGTGTGCCAAAGGACTTCCTAATAAATATCATAAAAAGTTACAGTCTTTAGGAATTAAAGTTCAGGTGTTTAATCAACTTGTTCCTGTATTATCTTCAGCATTAAACAATAGAGATCATAGAAAAATTACAGTTATTGATGGAAAAACAGCTTTTACAGGTGGTCTTAATTTAGCTGATGAATATATAAATGAAATCGAGAGATTTGGTTATTGGAAAGATAGTGCTATTTTAATTAAAGGTGAGGCTGTATGGAGCTTTACTATAATGTTTTTGCAGGTATGGTCTTTTAACTGTGGACATAAAATAGATTATGCTAAGTACAGAACAGATAATAATTTAAAATCTGATGGTTATGTACAGGTTTTTGCTGATAGTCCTTATGATGGTGAACTTATTGGCGAAAGTATTTATATGAATATCTTAAATAAAGCAAAGGATTATGTATATATTTTTACACCTTATTTAATCATAGATAATGAATTATTAACATCTTTAATTTTAGCTTCCAAAAGCGGTATCGATGTTAGGCTTGTTACACCACACATTGAAGATAAATGGTATGTTCATATTATTACTAAATCATATTATGCTCAACTTATTGAAGCTGGAGTAAAGATTTATGAATATACTCCTGGATTTATACATTCAAAAGTATTCTTATGTGATGATGAAATAGCTGTAGTTGGAACTATAAATATGGATTATAGAAGTTTGTATTTTCACTTTGAATGTGGAGCATATCTTTATAAGACTGAATGCATTAATGAAATTAAGCAAGATTTTAAAAATACATTTAAAGATAGTAAATTAATAATTTTAGAGGATACGAAGAAAATTAAATGGTATAATATGTTTTTGAGAGCTTTTATAAGACTTGTTGCGCCGCTACTTTAAAGATAGTGTAAAGTTGGCTATGAAAAAATAAGGTAGAAATAAATAATACTTTATTTTA
>SVCK01000137.1 GCA_015058375.1 Clostridium sp. | reverse complement strand
TTGCACCATTTGGAAGAGTAAATGAACCATTCATTCCTTTCCATTCTCCACAGCCAGCAGTAGCACTTGCAACTGAAGCATATTTAGTATTTCCTGAATTATCTTTATAAGATAGAGTCATCTTAACTTGAATATCATTGTTGATTTGCCATGACATGAAGTAAGCAGATACATTATAAGTGCTACCAGATTGAACTTTACCATTTAAATTATATAAAGCTCCATTCCAGCTATCTTGTCTATTACCAATATATAAGCTACTATTTCCATTATGTTTTGTCCATGAAGCTTGCATAACATTACAGTTACCCATGCTTGTCCATCCATCTGTACCGTTTTCAAACTTTGAATTAAGTATAGTTTGTTCAGCAGCAGTAGTTTGTACAGTAATTAAAGAAGTTGAAACTAATGCAGCTGCAATAATAGTAGTTAAAGTTTTGCTCATAAATTTTTTCATATAAGTATCCTCCTAAATAAAATATTTTTGTATATGTTTACATCATAAAATTAAAAAAGTTAAGTTTAAATATAATTTCTTTAAAATATGTATTTTTATATCTTGAAATCAATTTTATTTATTTAAATACATTTTACGACATGATTGAAAATAAAAAAATAAAAATGATATAATTAGGTATTGCAACAGAATTTGCTATATAATTGCAAGATTAGTATTTGAGTACTCACAAGATAAAAAAGGAGATTAACAATGGAAAAAAGGACAAGGCCCCGTCAAGTTAAGTTCTACGTTACAGAAGAAGAACTCGAAAAAATTAACAATCAAGTAAAAAAGTCTAAGATTACAAAACAAGAATATCTTTTAAGATCAGCTCTTAACAAGAGCATAACAGTGATACCTGGATTAAAAGAAATACTTTTAGAACTTAGTAAAGAAGGGAACAATTTAAAAATATTATCTAATGAACTTAGAAAAAATAATTTCAATACAAAAGAAATTGAAAGAATGCAAAACAAACTTACTGAATTATGGCAAACTATAGATGAGACTTTAAAAGAAGGGAAACAGTAAAAATGGCAGTTATAAAATGTCTTCCAGGAACTAAAAGTTTAGAAGAAATGCTTCTTTATTTAGAAACAGAAGGTAAAACAAATGATAATTTAAGAAGCGGTATTAATTGTACTTCTGACAATGTAGAAATAGAGTTTAATATAATTAAGGAACTTTATAATAAACCAAAAGGAAAACAATATTATCATATAACTCAATCTTTCAGCCCTTTAGACAATATAGATGCTCAAAAAGCACATGATATTGGTGTTAGGTGGATTGAAGAAAATATAAGAAATCATCAGATATATGTAGTAACCCATATAGATAGAGAACATCTACATAATCATTTTGTTGTTAATAGTGTTAATTTAGAAAATGGCATGAAACTTCAAATAAATCCTAAGAAACTTGAGGATATGAAAAAAAGTAGTAATGAAATATGTCTTAAAGAAGGTCTTAAAACTATTAATTTAAATAAAAATTATGGAGTATCTATAACAGATAAGGAGTACAGGCTTGAGAAAAAAGGAGTTATAACTTGGAAAAATACTTTGAGAGAAAGCATAAATATAGCACTTAGCCATAGTGATAATGTAGGAGAGTTTGTTAAAATTCTTAAAGATAACTTTGCTATTGAAGCAGAGTTTACAGATAGAAGTTTAGTATATAAAAAGAATGATGAAAATATCGTCATAAGAGGATATAAGCTTGGTGGAAGTTATTCTAGAAAAGGTGTGTTAAAAAAATTAAATTTAGTATAAAAAAATAGATATGAGTAAATCCTTATTGTTTAGAGTTTTATAACAATAAGGATTTTTTGATAGGAAAAAATTATTCGTATTAATTTAACTTATAAAATTTTCTCCAATAGCAATTGACTTAGAAAGACTACTATGACCTATTTCATAAGTTTTTATTATTGGAATATTTTTGTTGTCAATTATGTTAAGTATAAGCTCATTAACTTCATCTTCTTTTAATGTACTTTCTAGTTCAGTAAATGTGCCAAGAATAATTCCTTTGACCTTTTTAAAAGCACCCATTTGTTTGTATTGAGTAAGATAAGTCGTTATTTTATCTATATTTCCACCAAGGCTTTCTATTAAGAGAATATTATCTTCAAAACTTGGCATGTATTCAGTTCCAGCAAGTTTAAGAGTGCATCTAAGATTTCCTCCGATAACAGTACCTTTGATACAATTTCCTTGAAGAAATTTATATTTGAAGTTAAAAATAGATTTATCTTCATTTAAAATATAGTTTGCAATAAGCTTTAATGATGTATTGCTTTTATCATAAACAATATTTTTAAGCTGAAACCAATAACAGATTTGGTTTGTTTTTTTATAAATTGAATTCATAATTACAGATAAATCACTAAAGCCAAAGAATTTCTTTGGATTTTCTTTTATAATATCAAAATCAATATAGTCTAAAACACTATTTGCAGCATCTCCACCAGATACATCAAAAATCATATCTATATTTGAATTCTTATAGAGTTTCATAAGTTCTTTGGCACGGATTTTAGGGGGAAGTGTTAAATTGTTTTGTTTAAAAATTGCTTTGCTCTTAACAACATCTATTCCTAATGATTTTAATTTTGTTGTTAGAGCATTTATTGTTTGTTCATCTTCTGTATTTAGTCCATTTGACAAGCTTATTATGCCTATTGTTTTCATCTGAAATCTCCTTATTTATTTAAATTTTGCTTTAAAAAAGCAGATTATATGTTTCTTATATAATCTGCTTTTAAGTATGTAAATATTAATGGTCAGTTATGCTTATAAGCATATTTTCAGCATCAACTTTGCTGATATTTTTAACTACAGAAATTTCTTCGATAAGAAGCTTTCTTGCTTTGTTATACATTTGGTTTTCACTAGAATTTAGTGAATGTTGTTTTCTTATGTAAGAAAGTTTTGTGAAGACATCTAAATAATCTTCTAATGTACCAGACTTAATTTTTGTTGAGTTACATTCTATTCTTTCTTTACAGTTAGAGTTAAGTAATGCTTCTTCATCTAAATCAATTTGCTTGAATTTTTTTAGAATAGAATCTAATGTGTTAGCATCACTTATAAGTCTTATGTTAGAATCTTCAGCCTTATTAACAGGCATCATCATTTTCAAGGAATTATTAAGAAGATGAAATTTGTAGAAAGTTTTCATATCTCCTTTAAACTCTTTTTCTTCTATTAGATCGATTACTCCTATACCTTGATTAGGGTAAACAATCATATCTCCTTTTTTAAACAAAAAACATACACCTCCATTGTATGTTTTTATTATATCATATTTTACATAGTTTAATCAAATTTTTAATATAGCATATATATATATGAGTGTCAATAAAATATTGTTGAATTATATTAGATAGAAACCTAGTGAATCTAAGAATTTAATCATTTCATTTTTACAAAAGCATTTTTTGTTGCAAACACATATATCCATAACTAGGTAAGATTTTAATTTGGAAAATGCTTTTTCATAATTATTTTTGCTTTTTTTGGTAAGTATGCTTGAAAAAGCTAAAAGTCCTCCAATAATAACAAAGTATTTGCAAAATTCAAATAAACTATTAATATTTGAAATGTAGAACTTAAAAAATATAATTTCTTTGAATGTTATTAAGAAGACAATACCTATAATTAAGTACATATAAATTGAAATGTTATTAATGATTTTTTGCTTTTTATATGTTTTAAATAAGTTCAAAACAAGCTTCTTTGTATTGTCATCTAGTTTGTTATAAAACGGCTGTTGTTTGAAAAGCTTCTCCATCTTAAATCCTCCTTTTTAAATAAATATTAAAAGTATTAAGATTTTATACTAGAAATATTTAATTTTTATTAAGTGAAATTGTATGATATAATAAAAAATTGAGAGATATAGTAATGGAATGGTGTTATATGAATAAAAAGATGAATACTATAAATAGCGTTTTATCTCTTGTAATTTCAGATATACATAAAGGAAAAGAAAAGATCTTTAATATTGCTGAAAGTTTAAAAGAACAATATGAAAAGGATAAAACTGAACTTGAGTATATAGTTGAAAAGATTGATAGTTTATCACAAGAATTAAAGGGGTTAGAACGTGCTGATTTAAACATGAGAAAAAAACTTGCAGAAGCATCTATGAATTTTCAAGAAGATGAGGAAATAGTAAAGAAAATTTATGATGATGCATTGAATGTAAGGGTAGAGTACTTAACTAAACAAAAGGAAGAGAAAAGACTTTTATATAAGAAAGAAACGTTAGAGAAAAGCCTTTCAAGTAATGCTTCTAATATAGATGAAGCAGATACAGTTATTGAACAAGTTAGTGTTGTGATTAATTATTTACAGGGTGATATAAGTAGCAATATAGAGATGGTAGAAGAGAACAATAAAATTGCATATGCAATTAGATTTGTTGAAGCACAAGAGAAAGAAAGAAATAGAATAGCAAGAGAAATTCATGATGGACCTGCTCAATATTTAGCTAGTTCTCTTATGAGAATAGACTTTTGTAAGATGCTCTTAAATAATAATTTACAAGAAGGTCTTTCAGAGCTTGAGGACTTAAAAGGAAATCTAAAGAAGACTTTAAAAGAAGTTAGAAATATTATTTTTGATTTAAAACCTCCTTTCTTAAATGGTGTTACTTTGGTAACTGCTCTTGAAGATTTAAAGGAAGCATTTCAGGAAGAATGTAGAACTAACATTAAAATGAGAATAAGAGATAATAATGTTATTCTTGATTATATAGTTGAAGTGGCTGTATATAGAATAGTACAGGAAATTCTTACTAATGTTAAGAAACATGCAGAAGCTGAAAGTGTAGATGTTAAAATTGAATTTACGGAGCAAAATGTACATATTAATATTAAAGATAATGGTAAAGGATTTGACATAAATACTTTAATGAAGAATTTGAGAAAGAGCAATAAGAGTTATGGCTTGACTGGTATATATGATAGAGTTGAAGAAATGGGAGGAACAATAAAGGTTAATACTAACATAAATTGTGGAACTGAATTTAGGATTAAGCTACCTGCGTTTAGGGGGAAAGATGAAAGTGGTAAAATTAGCAATAACTGATGATCATGCATTAATAAGAGAAGGATTAATAAGAATTTTAAGTTACGAAAAAGATTTAGAAATAGTTATAGAAAGTGATAGTGGAGAAGATTTAATAAAAAAGCTTGAAAATGTGAAGCCTGAAGTAATTCTTTTGGATATTAATATGGACAAGTTAGATGGAGTAGAAACTTTAAAGATAGTAAAGAAAAAATGGCCTGATATAAAAATAGTTATTCTAACAGTTGAAAAGCAAAGACGCAAGATTAAGGAAGTTTTAAGTTTAGGTGCAGATGGATATGTGCTAAAGGAATCAGCAGGAGGAGAAATTACAAGTGCAATTAGAGCTGTAGTTTCTGGTGGAAGATATATAGACAAATCATTAATGCAGACAATGTTTATGGAAGATATTGTGGGAGATGGAAATAAGAAGCTTGATGAACTATCTGACAGGGAACTTAGTGTATTAATTATGCTTTCACAGGGATTGAAAAATAAGGAAATAGCGGACAACTTATATTTATCTGAAAAGACAGTGAAGAATTATGTGACTAGTATATTTAGAAAGATAGATGTCGAAGATAGGGTGCATG
>SVCK01000136.1 GCA_015058375.1 Clostridium sp. | reverse complement strand
TAAGTGTTCTATATGTATCTTCTGAGAAATCTTGATGTCCTGGTGTATCAAGGATATTAATACAGTGGCCACCATAATTAAACTGCATTACTGAGGATGTTACCGAAATACCTCTTTGCTTTTCTATTTCCATCCAGTCAGATACAGCATGTTTTGAAGCTTTTCTTGCCTTAACAGATCCTGCAAGTCTTATAGCTCCTCCATATAATAAGAACTTTTCTGTTAATGTTGTTTTACCAGCATCTGGGTGAGAAATTATCGCAAAAGTTCTTCTCTTTTTTATTTCATTTATATAATCAGACAAAATAAATTCCTCCTCTAAAAAATAACCTTACATACGTCATATTATTATACCACAAAACTTCGTCAAAAAATTATACATTATATTTTTTATTTTGTACAAACTAATTATATTAAAAATTTAAGGAGGATTAATTATGACTAATAAAAAATCACCTTACTTACCAAAAGTAAGAACATCTTATCATCCTAATCAGCATGAGATAAGAAGTTTTGCTCCTGATGGAAGTTCTACACCTCTTCCTAATCCTGCTGTAGATCCTATAGTAGTTAATAATATATCCTGGCAGGAATTTGACTATACTGATAATTTAGTTGATGAAGGCCAAAACATTTTACCAAATGATTTTGATGAATATGATGATATTTATTAATAGAGTACTAATTGAATAAATACATACTCATTAATAATAAAAAAAAGTGTTACAAAGATTAAAAAATATCAATGTAACACTTCATTTGTATATATAAACTATTTTTCATATCCATGTGGATGTAATTGATGCCACTTCCATGCTGTAGAAATTATTGTCTCTAATGAATTAAATTCTGGTTTCCATCCTAGTTCATTTACAGCTCTATCTGATGAAGCTATAAGAGTTGCTGGATCTCCTGCTCTTCTTGGTGCCACTTCTGCTGGTATTGAATGTCCTGTAACTTTTCTTGCTACTTCAACAACTTCTTTAACAGTAAATCCTGTACCATTACCTAAATTATATGCTGTACTTTCTCCACCATTCATTAATCTCTTAAGTGCTAAAAGATGAGCTCTTGCTAAATCTGTAACATGAATATAATCTCTAACACATGTACCATCTTTAGTATTATAGTCATCTCCAAACATCATTATCTTTTCTCTATTTCCTAATGCAACATCTAATATAATTGGTATAAGATGAGTTTCTGGAGAATGGTCTTCTCCAATTTGTCCATTAACATGTGCACCAGCCGCATTAAAATATCTTAAAGCTGTATATTTAATTCCATAAGCATGATCACACCATCTTAATATTTTTTCAACTAAAAGTTTTGATTCTCCATAAGCATTTGTTGGACATGTTTCACTGCATTCTTCTATTGGAACCTTTTTTGGTTCTCCATAAGTTGCTGCTGTTGATGAAAATACTATATATTTAACATCATGATCTTTCATAGCCTCTAATAATGATATTGTTCCATAAACATTATTATTAAAATATTTTAATGGTTCAGTCATACTTTCTCCTACTAATGAATAAGCAGCAAAATCTATAACTGCATCTATCTTATTTTCAGTAAAAATTCTATTTAAAATTTCTTTATCTCTTAAATCACCTACATATAATTTACCACCAAGTAATGCATCTTTATGACCTTTTTCCAAGTTATCTAAAACAACTACTTCTATATTGTTTTCTAAAAGTTCTGCTACCATGTGACTTCCTATATATCCTGCTCCACCACATACTAAAATCTTCATTACAATTCCCTCCTAAGTAAATCTTTACATAAATATTATACATGAACAAAGTGGCTTATGCTATTCTTTTTAGTCCATAAGGCAACTTTATTAAGTCAATCTAAAAACAAAATAATTTCCTATTTAAAATCAAAAAAAGAGACTAAATAGTCTCTTTTCCTATTCCTATTTCCTTTAAGATACTTTCTGCTCTTTCCTTAGTATTTCCAGTCAACTTAGTATACTTAACATTTTCAGCTTCTAAAAAACTTAATATTGCATTATCTACAGCAGATGCCATATCTTCATCTTGCCATCTTACACCATCTTGAGTATATCCAAACTCTCTTGGCACAAAAAATATGTAATCATATTTAGGTAAATCTCTAAGTGCAAGCACATATAAATCTTTTAAAATTTCTATTTCTTTTTGGCTTCTTTCTTTGTCTCCAAGCATAAATCTTCCATATATATATGGAACAAATGTAGCATAATCTGTTATTGCATAATCAAAACTACTTAGCTCTTCTTCAAGTCTCGCTTGTCCTAAATAAATTCCATATTGTTCTGCAATATTTTCTATCATACCTTTATCTCTTAGGTATTCTGTGCTATATTCAGGTATTGCTCCTACATTTATATCTCTAATTTTCAAATCTACATACAATTGTTGCATTAAGGTAGTTTTTCCACATCTAGGGCCACCTAAAATTGCTATTCTTACAGGCATTACTAAACCCTCCATCATCTTTAATGAAAACAGTTCTATTATAACAATTTATAATTCTATCTTCAATGTATAATTTTGTAATCTATCCTACTACTTCTTTTATCTTTTTTGCTATAGTTTGAGTATATATCTCATAACCTGCATCATTGGGTAATCCATTATTAGAAATTGATGCTTCACTTTTACCAGAAGAATCAAATGCATTTCTCATATCTGCTACAAGCATATAATTATTAGCTGCTACGTCTAAAACCGCTAATCGATATGAATTATTTAACTCTAGTGAACTTTCCAAAACAGCAATCATTAATGAAGTTGGACTTTTTTGTTTTATTTGACTAATAATTTCCATATAGTTCTTTTTTACATCCGATATTTTTATTGCTTCTTTTCTATCATTACTTCCATAGCACAATATTACCAAATCATAATCAGAAATATCATTTTCTTTGATAGCAGATAATCCTACTTCTGTTGTAGCACCTTCTTTTGCTACTAATTTTAGATTAACTTTGTTTCCATATGTTGACTCTAGTAAATTTTTCAATGCATCACTCCATATTCCAGCTTCTGATTTTCTTCCAGTACTCATAGCAATATCATCCCCAAGTATCAACACATTAACATCTTGTTTACCTTTTAACTTATTTGCTAAACCTATAATTTTAGATGGATCTTTTGTTGATTCTTCAGGCACATTTTCTTCCAAAGCCTTCTTTTCATACATCTCATTACAACTAACATATTCCTCTTCACTTAACTTATTATCATGTCTTTCTTTTATAACGCCAGCTATAATTAACATAATTAAAATGACAGACAAAATAACTACTAATATGAAACCTCTTTTACTATTATTCATTTTTCCACTCCCCTTAATAAGACTATTTTACACACTTTTTCATATTATGTGAATATTTTGCTCAAATTTTATATTTATGGCTGATAAAAATATACATTCTTATCAGCCACTTAAATCCAAAGCTAGAATTTTCTTTCTACAATTATATCAAGCTTTCCTTTGTTTTTAGGTATCCTATTTCCTTCTATAACTGTATTATTAATAGTTATTTTATCATTTTTACCATTAATAATTTTTATATGATAGTTTTCTGTTTCATTATTTATTTTTATTAAATATTCTTTCCAGATTGGCGAAACACATGGTGATATTTCATAATACTCACCATTAATTTCTTTTAAGCCTAAGATATCTTCAATTCCTACTTTATACATCCACCCTGCAGCTCCTGTATACCAGCTCCAACCTCCTCTTCCTCCATGAGGTTCTCTTATATAAACATCAGCTGACATTACATATGGTTCTGTTTTGTAAGTTCTACATTCCAACTCAGTTTTTGTATGATTTATTGGATTTATCATATTATAATACTTAACTGCCTTATCTCCCAATCCCATTTTAGTTAATGCTAAGATAACCCATACAGCAGCATGAGTATATTGTCCTCCATTCTCTCTTACACCAGCAACATATCCTTTAATATATCCTGGTTCTAAGTCAGAATTTTCAAATGGTGGTGCAAGTAAAAGTATCACTCCTTTATCTTTATTAACCAAATTACTATCTATAGCTTTCATGGCTTCTTTTGCTCTTTCGCCTCTAGCTGCACCTGAAATTAATGCCCAGCTTTGTGCTAATGAATCTATTTGACATTCTTCATTTTCTCTTGATCCTAAAGGAGTTCCATCATCAAAATAAGCCCTTCTATACCATCCACCATCCCAAGCTTCTTTCTCTATATTTTCCTTAATAAACTCTTTATTTTCATTAAAAAGCTTTCTTCTTTTTTCATCTTGCATATACATACATATCTCATCGAAATTATCAAGAATACTATATAAAAACCATCCAAGCCATACACTTTCACCCTTACCTTTATTACCCACAGTACTCATTCCATCATTCCAATCTCCGCTTCCCATTAAAGGTATATTATGTTCACCAAATTTCAAGCTTCTTTCTATAGCTTTTATACAATGCTCATAAATTGTACCTTCTTTATTGGAAACATCAACTATGGTATATCTCTCATCTTCACCTTCTTTTAAAGGTTCATCCTCAAGATACTTTGCTGTTTCTTTTAATATTGAATAATCTCCTGTCTTTTTTATATACTCTGATGTAACGTAAGGAAGCCATAATAAATCATCTGAAAATCTTGTTCTAATACCACTGTTTATTACTGGATGCCACCAATGCTGAACATCACCTTCTAAATATTGTTTTGCTGCACTTCTAAATATTTGTGTTTTTGTTATTTCTGGATTAACAATACCAAGTGCCATTGAATCTTGTAATTGATCTCTATATCCGTAGGCTCCCCCCGATTGATAAAAAGCTGTTCTACTTAAATATCTACAACTATAAGTTTGATAAATAAGCCATCCATTTAGCAAATAATCCATTGTCTTGTCTTCTGTCTCAACTTGTATATTTCCAAGGAAATCTGACCAATATTGTTTTACATTTTCTAAAGCCTTATCAGCTTCATTTAAATTTCTATATTTACTTATATTTTTTTCTATTAAATCTGTACTTTCTTCATCTCCAAAAACAACAAGTATTTCTTTCTTTTCTCCTGCTTTAAGTACAAATTTTCCTTCTACAGCTAAACATGGATCATAAATACTACCTGTAGTATTAGTAAGTTTTTTATATTTCAAGGCTTTAGGTTCTGATATTTTCCCTTCTATTCCTAAAAATTCTTTCCTATTACCAGTAAAGCTCAACTCATCAGTTCCTAACATAGTAAGATAACATTTTTCTTTTCCAAAATATTTACTATAAGGATTTTGGGCATATATATAATCATGTTCTCTAAAAGTAGAAATATATTTAGCACTATTATAATTAAACACGCCTAATACAAGCTGTGCATAATAAAAAACAGATAATTCTCTATCATATTGTTCAAAATTTTCTAAAGATAATTTCAAAATCTTTAGTTTTTCACCTTTAGGACAAAATACTGTTTCTTCTCCTTTTATTCCATAAGCCGTATGAACAAAGGTGCTATAACCAAATGAATGTCTTATTATATACTCTCCTTCATCTCTTACTGGTTTAGGTGTAATAGAAAAATAAACTCCACTTTCATTATCTCTAATATACAAAGCCTCACTTATAGGATCACTTACCCAATCATTACTCCAAAGTGTAAGTTTGTTTTCCCTGCTGTTTTCACTCCATGTATAAGAAGATCCTGTTTCTGAAATATGAAATCCAAAATTGTCATTTGAAATGACATTTATCCATGGTGCAGGTGTATTACTAAATTCATTCAATTTTATTACATAGCTTCTATCTTTAGAATCAAACCCTCCAAATCCATTCCAAAAATCAAGATTGTCAACATTATAATTCTCCTTTATCTCTTTATAATGAGGATTTTTAGTTACAACTAGCAAATTTTCATTATCTTCTATTTCTTCCTGCAAAAAAATATCCGTACTTATATTCTCAATTTCTTTATGTCTTAGGCTAACATTCGATACTGAATCAATATCTCTCATTTGAGTTACTATTGATCCCTTACTACTATCTATATATAAATCACATATTCCTATTAAAAAGTCTCTAATTTCCTCAGGCATAGTTGATTTGTTATGTACAAATATACCTCCTGGTTTGTTTAATATTTCTCCTTCTTTAGATATACTTACAGCTGTTAATATACTTTTTTGCAAAGGTTGATCATATGAACTTTCTTCATTATTATAAATTAAAAGATCAACTTTTAACCCTTTACTCTTCCAATAATAATGCATCTTTATCATTGACCTTATCAAATCCATATCATTACGATCTTCAACAACAGCCATAGCTATTGGTAAATCACCCGATATTCCATACGCCCATAAATCCTGCTGACTTTTATTGATATTTTTTATATACTGTTCTCTATCAATTCTTCCACTATGCAAAAATAGAATATAAGATGCAAGCCTCTGATAGATATTAGCTTGAGATGATTTTATTCCTAAAGTTTTTAGTTCTAACTGAACTGCTTTACTATAAGATACAAAAGTGCTCTCCAATTTTCCTACATTACTATACTTTTCTATTAATTCTAATATATCTTCTCTTGAATTAGCTGTTCCTGTAACATAATAAATAGTTTTTTCTTCACCTTTTTCAAGTCTCAATCTACATCTCATACTCATTATAGGATCAAGAACAGTTCCAATCGTATTCCCTAAAGCCACATCATTATCCATAGCTCTTGGTTGTTCTAAATCTCTATTTCTTCCTATAAAATTTACTCTTGAAGTTTCATATGTTATACTTCCCTCTAAATCTTCTTCCGTAATTAAATTATGAAATATAAACGGAACTACTGAATCCTTTGTTCTTGGTCTTCTACTACCTATCAAAGCCTTTTTATCATTAAGATACTCTGTAGCTATAAAAAGATTAGAGAAACTTGGATGCACAGCATCTCCTTCAAAACTTTGAAGAGTAACTTCCATATAACTAGTCACTTCAATACTTCTGCCCTTTTCACCATTATTTTTTAATACTAATTTTCTAACTTCTACATCATCTTCTGGTGAAACAACTATATCTAATTCACTTTCTATTGAGCCATCCTTACGTTTATATATTCCAACATCACATTTAAATTCTATAGTACTATCATCGCCCTCTACTTTACAAGGCTCATATGTAGCACTCCAATAATCATTACTATTCAAATTCTTTATATATATAAAACTTCCTGATAAATCAGAAGTATTGTCTCCCTTCCATCTATAAACTGTCATATCATTTTTTTTGGCATAACCACTTCCAGACAAAGTTGTCATTAAAGAGTAACTTCCATTTGATAATAATAAAACTTCAGGATTATTTCTTTTTACTCCTTCATATATTCTAGGAACAAATTCTTCTTTGGTTAATATTTTTTTAGGTTTTTCAAATACTTCCTCTCTTTCAAAAGTAATATTTTGTGGTATTTTTTCCTTTAATAAAAGCTCATTAGCTTTAACTTGAGGTATACTATGAAATCTCTTCTGCAAAATATTATTGTTTAAAGCATTATCAAGTGCTAGAAACGACATTCCTAAATGATGTACCATATAGCATCTTACTTGTTTATAGTCACCTCTATATTCATCAATGTCCATCCTACTGACCCTATTTTCTGTATAATCAATAGCTTCAATAAATCCATACCTTCCATATGCACCTTTCTGTTGAAGTATCTTTAAATTCTTAATTCCTTCTTCTCTTGTAAATGGAAGAGTTATTAATGTTGAATATGGAGATATAACAAGTTCTTCTTCAAGACCTCTTTTCAAGCCTATTCCTTCAACACCAAATGCCTTATATTGATAATTATCACCTAAATCAAATTGATAATAAGCTGATTCTGAAATTCCCCAAGGAACTTGCTTTTTTTTAGCATATTTTCTTTGTGCTGCAATTACCGAAGAATATGTCATTCCCAATAAAGTTTCATCGTAACTTTTCATTATTAGAGCTGGCATAAAATATTCAAACATTGTACCACTCCAAGAAACAAGACTCTTTTCTTTAAACGCATTAGTCATAGCTCTGCCCAACTTAAACCAATGTTCCTTAGGTATCAAATTTAAAGCTATAGTTATAAATGATGTTGTTCTTGATTCTGAAGCTAAAAGATCATAAAAAGATTCTCCCATAGACTTTTCTTCTAAGTTATATCCAATAGTAAAAAGTCCTCTGTTCTTGTCATACAAAAAATTAAAATCCATATCTTTCATAATCGAATTTATTTCCAAAACGCAACTATCTATTCTATTCAATAAAGTTTTTATTGATAATATTTTTTCTTCTAAAAACTTCTTAAAGTCATTTCCTGAAATTTTAATAAGGTCTTCTATATAATTTATATACTCATAAACATTTGGAACTTTATCATCAAACTTATCTCCTATAAATTTCTGCATTCCATCAAACAGATACTCATAATAGGATATTTTAATTTTTGTTTCTCGTTTTAATTTATTTACCCAATACCTTTTTTCTTTATCTATCTCGTTAGAAAGTTCAAATTCCTCCAATTCAACTAATACTTGTTGTAATATAACATCATAATTTTTTAATGTTATCTTTTCTGGAAATTTAAAATTAATTCCTATAATGTTAAAAATGTCATAAAGAGACTTTATCTCTTCCTCTCTCATTAAAGGATTTCTTTTATATTCTGAAAACGTATTTGAAATTATCAATAAATATCCTAAAAGATTTCCACTATCCACTGTAGATATATATTTAGGCCACAATGCTTCACAATTTCTTGTATCATACCAATTCAAATAATGCCCTTTATATTTTTCTAATTTTTTCATTCCACTTAGTATAAGTTCAATCCTATCTATAACTCCACCAAATGATAAATATCCTAAATCATAAGCTACAATATTACTTATCAATCCCATACCAATATTAGTTGGTGAAGTTCTATGAGCTATGCCTTTATAAGGCTTTTCTTGATAATTATCTGGTGCTAAATAGTTATTTTCATCATTTACAAAATCCTCATAATATGCCCATATCCTTCTTGCATTATCTCTAAGATATGCCTTTTCTGTATCTGATGGTTCAAAAACATCATCTTCATAATGAATACTTAAAGAATAAGCTATATACGGACTAGTAATCCATAATGCTCCTAGAAAAGCATTAATTATTGTAACTAACATAGTAGAATTAATAATAGATATAGCTATAATACTAATACCTGCAAATATTGAAAACCACATTCTTTTAATATATGACAACTTTGAATTATTTATTTCAAGTTCTGCCTCTTCAGCAGTTTTCCACTGCAAAAGATGCTTTTTAGATACAAACATTCTAAAAAGACTTCTCACTATAGCATCAACCATTATATAACTTTGGTATGGTATAAAGCTTAAAATTATCATTATCTGCTTAAGTGATTTAAAAGTTCCCATAATTTTATTTTTTGGTGTAACTACAAAATCTGTTATATTAAATAACAATGGTACTATCACTGCTAAAAAACAGATTACTCCAATTTGTTTCTGCCCATTTACACTTGTTGTATTTAACAAGAGAATTAATAACAAACTAGGTGCAATAAGACTTCTTCTTAAATTATCATATATCTTCCATTTTGATAATAATGATATTTTGGATGAAATCAACCATTTTAAAAGTTGCCAATCTCCTCTTACCCACCTATGCAATCGAACAATACTACTTTCATAAGTAGATGGATAATCATCTATAAATTCAACATCTGTAACAAGAGCACTCCTAGCCAAAGCTCCTTCAAGAAGATCATGACTTAAAACTGAATTTTCTTCTATCTCTCCACTTATAGTTTCTCGAAATATATCTATATCTATTATTCCTTTTCCAACAAAGCTTCCTTCTTTAAATAAATCCTGATATGTATCTGAATAAGCAATTGAATATCCATCTATTCCTCCCTCTCCAGCAAAAATTTTAGCAAACGGAGTTGCATTCTTACTTTCAAGACTTATACTAACTTTTGGTTGCATTATCCCATATCCACGCACTACTTTTTGATTTTCTATTTTAGCTCTATTAAGGATATGACTCATTGCTCCTATCAAATGAAAAGCAGCATCCTTTGGCATAAATGTATCAGCATCAAGAGTAATTAAATATTTTACATCACGTAATTCAGTTACATCACTACTTATAACATCAAACGTATGATTATAAGTCCCCCTAATAAGCTCCATAAACTCAAGAAGCTTCCCCCTCTTCCTTTCATATCCCATAAATACATTTTCTTTAGGATTAAAAATTCTTTTTCTATTTAAAAATAAGAAATGCTTCTCTCCTTTAAAATATTTAAAATTAAGTCGTAATGTTTCCTTTAAAGCTTCTTGTATAATAGCTTCATCATCTTTTGCTTTTTCTTCTTTACTGTCTTTAAAGTCTCCTAACAATGCAAAATAAATATTATCACTTTTATTAGCATGATAAGCTACTTCAAGTTGTTTCAACAATTCTTTAGTTCTTTCTACTGACGGTAATATTGCTGGTATAACAACAACTGTTTTACTATCATCAGGTATTTTTTTTAAACAATTTAATTTAGGAATAAAGCTTATAGGTACATGCTTACTTACCAATATATTAATAACTGACGAAACAATTTCATTAGCTGGTATTCTTATCAAAAGAAACCATATAATTAATTTTGGCAATGTAATGTCAACGCCAAGAACCATTGAACCTAATATAGTTACAAAAATAACAGCAATTGTACCTAATATGTTAATAGCAATAAATTGCTGTACCGAAAGCTTTCTATCCTTCTTTCCCTTAACCCCTAGTCTATCTTTTAATTCTTTAACTCCTTCATCTATAATGTAATATCCTATATGTGTCTTATAATCATCCTCTTCATTTTTTCTTTTTTCTAAAGCTAATTCATACGCTGTTCTAGTTAATGTGATTTCATCAATGTTGAGCTTTCTAGATAACTTTTCAATTTGATGTCTATAATAATCCTTAGATTTGAATTCCATAAAAGCATATGTATTACTTGGATCTTTATTTAAAATTTCTTCAACTTCAGACATTTCATCAAAGAATTTTTTCCAGTTTATAACTTCAACATTTCTTAAAGAAGATATACATTTACTTATAGATTCTTCAGTTGCTCTTTCTGTAAAATCGCTATTTGTAACTTGTAGTTCATTCAATACATTCCATACCATATCGCTTTCAATAGAATTATCTTTTAAAGTTTTTATCATGCTTTCTAAAAACAATTCATTAATTTGTTCTTTTTTTAACCTGTTTAAAATATTTCTAATTCTGTCGTCTTTATTTTCATCAATAATTTTATATGCTGCATACTTTCCTTTAATTTTTTCTTGCTGAATCTTAGTTATTAAATCAGTAATATTTGAAATACTTATAATTAACGAAATTCTAACCATCAATGGAATAGCCCATATTTCTCCCATTGTTAATTTAAATTCTTTACTTTTTATATATCTAGCTAATTCATTTTTATTTATATGTAAATCCGATTGTTTCATATACTCTTTTATACAAGTAAGCACCCTAGGTTCTCCCTTTTCAGTGCTATCAACAAGAGGTAAATTATCAAAGTAAGTTTTAGGCATATTATCTTTAATACTTGTATATTCTTTTTCTATTAAATATATATTATCTAATAACCATTCACCAGAATTAATAACTTCTTCTCCAATACTATCAAGTTTCTTTATATATTTATAGTTATCTTTTATCTGTTTGAAACTAATTTTTAATTCTTGAAATACATGCTTTCTGCATAAATCAGTCTCTTTCTCACTCACTATAAAAACCTCCCTAATATTTTAATTGTAGGTTTAGTTTTCCCTAAAATGATAAAACTATTTAATCGAACATAAATAAAAAATCCCTGCAGAATTTTTTCCACAGGAATTTCTCAATATAAATTATAAATTACAAATTATAAAATTCAGTAAATGCTTTTGTAGTATAATAATTATCATCTACCGAACCTAGTTCTCTAACAGAATGCATTGCTAAAAGTGGTGTTCCTATATCCATTACAGGAATTCCTAAATCAGCTGCTGACATTGGTCCTATAGTTGTTCCACCTCTCATATCAGATCTATTAACAAACTTCTGACATGGAACCTCTGCTTGCTTACATACACTTTGGAATACTGCTGATGCAAAACTATCAGTAGAATAACTTCCTGAAGCTGCAATCTTTATCACTGGACCTCCCCCTAAAATTGGTCTATTTGTAGGATCACATTTATCCCCTTGATTTGGATGCACAGCATGAGCTACATCTGAAGAAATCATAGAAGAATTATTCAATGTAATAAAAAATTCTTCTCTATTTTTACCTAAAGCTAATGCTATTCTTTCCAATGTTGTCTTTATAAAAGTAGAACGAGCACCTTGTGCAGTCAAACTTCCAATTTCTTCATTATCTATTGCTATCAAAACTTTAGTAGCCTTATTTTCTTTACTATCAGTTAGCCCTTTAAGTGCTGAAAATAACATACACAAATCATCAAGTCTACTAGATGATATAAGTTCTTCTTCTAGCCCAATTAAACAACCTTTTTCATATTCATATAGAAACAAATCAAAATCTAGTATATCTTTTTTATCAACATTAAGATTTTCACTTAAAACAGTTAATAAATATTCTTCTTTTTCAAATTTTTCATTAATAAATCCTAATAAAGGAAGTGTATCTTTTTGAGCATTAAATGCATAACCGTCATTAACTCCTCTATTCATATGAATAGCAATATTAGGTATAATTAATAATGGTTTATTAATATCAACCAGCTTAACTTCTGGATTTAATGCTGTTTTCCCTTTAACAACAACTCTTCCAGCTAACGATAAAGGTCTATCAAACCATGTGCTTAAAATTGGTCCTCCATAAACTTCAGTATTTAACTTAACATACTTATTTTCAACATTCATTTCAGCTGATGGCTTTATTTTAAAAGATGGAGCATCAGTATGAGCACCTATAATTCTAAATCCATTTTCTATAATATCCCCTGTACCAACTTCGAAAGCAATTATAGCAGAATTGTTTTTTTCCACATAGTACTTTCCTCTTTTATCTAAATTCCATTTTTCATTTTCTTTTATTTTTTTAAAACCTCTTTTTTCAACATATTGCTTAACTGTATTTGTAGCATGGTATGCTGTAGGACTTACATTAATAAAATCTAAAAGTTCCAATGCTAATTGTTTTTTCACAATATCAACTCCTTATGATTATCTTATCTTAATTTTACATATCATAATAATATTATAACAACAAACTTAATTCTCATTAACAATTAATTGCCTTATTAAGGCAATTAATATAAAATTATAATACTATGATTTTTAAAATAGGAGGTGTTCATATTGATATCTAGGCTATTAATTAACCTATTTATAAAAAATAATAATAACATAGAAGATGAAAATGTTAGAGGTTCCTACTTGCTTTTAGGTGGTTTCACCGGAATTTCTATTAATATTATTTTATTCTTAATAAAATTATTTGTTGGTATTTTAGCTTCAAGTATTGCTATTATGGCTGATGCATTTAACAATTTATCTGATGCAGCTTCATCTATAATAACAATAATCGGTTTTAAACTTTCAAAAAAGCCTGCCGATGCTAAACATCCTTTTGGTCATGGAAGAATAGAATATATATCTGCATTAATTGTTGCATTTATGGTAATGCTTGTTGGATTACAATTTCTAAAATCTTCTTTTGAAAAAATTATTAATCCTGAAGAAATAGTATTTGAAATTATTCCTTTCATCTTATTAATAATATCAGTATTACTAAAAGTGTGGCTTTCTAGATTCAATAAATTTATTGGTGAAAAAATAAATTCATCAGCATTAAAAGCTTCATCCGTTGATGCATTAGGTGATGTATTTACTTCATCAGCTGTAGCACTTTCATTTCTTGCTTCAAATTTCATAGAATTTCCTATTGATGGATATCTAGGATTCTTTGTTGCAATATTTATACTTGTATCAGGTTTTCAACTTGTAAAAGAAACCATAAACCCACTTTTAGGCGAAGCTCCAGACAAAAAATTGGTTGAGAATATAAAACAAATGGTTTTAAGTTATGATAATATAACTGGTGTACATGATTTAATAATACACAATTACGGTCCTGGTAGATGTATGGCTTCAATTCATGCTGAAATTCCATCTGATATAGGAGTAATGGAAATTCATGAAATAATTGATACAGCAGAAAGAGAAATTTCAAACAAACTTAATATCTATCTTGTAATTCACATGGATCCTATATGTTTAACTACTGAAGAAATTAATGAAACTTATAGCGAATTACTTAAAATAATTGAATACAATCCATTAATTGAATCAATGCATGACTTTAGAATAGTAGGACAGGGCGAAAAGAAAAATTTAATTTTCGATGTTGTTGTAAATCCTGACAAATTAGAAAAAATAATGACTAAGGAAGAACTTAAAGAAGAGTTATCCAATTCTATAAAAAAAATCCATCCTGAATATGGATGTATTATAACAATAGATAATAATTATATTTAAGCATATTTATTTTATGTTATTATTAATATATAAAATTTAAAAAGTGGGGGAATTTTAATGTATTGCAAATACTGTGGACAAGAATTAAATTCAGATAATAAATGTACAAATCCTGAATGCCAATCAAATTCGAATTTAAATACAAATTTAAATTTTAATGAATTCTGTGATACAAACGGAATTAGTGTTTCAGAAATGATAAATTTTGTAGGTGAAAAAAGATCTGATTACTACCTTGAAAAATGGGATAGATATCAAGAAAATGAAAACTTTGTATCCTGGAACTGGCCAGCATTCTTTTTTCCTGTTTACTGGTTCTGGTACAGAAAAATTTACTCTGTAATGTTAATAGTACTAGTAGTAAATATATTATCAAATTTAATACTTCCTAATGAAATATCAATAATTTTATCATTAGGTATAATGATTGGAGCTGGAATGTTTGCTAATCAATTATATATGAAGTATGCAACCAAGAGAATACTATCTATAAAGCATTTCGCAAAAATAAGAAATTTAAATAATGATATGCTTAATAGAAAATTACATTTAAATGGTGGCACTACAATAGCACCTATAATAGTAAGTATTGTTTTATTTTGTATAATAGTTATATTTTCATTACTTTGTTTATTAATACCATCTTCTATTATCGATAATTCTTTAATATATTAAAAAAGGTTGCAATTCTTGCAACCTTTTTTCTAAAGTACTTTTGATAAAAAGTCTTTAGTTCTTTCATTTTTGGGATGATTAAAAATTTCAACAGGTGTTCCTTCTTCTAATATCTTTCCTTCATCCATAAAAAATATCCTATCTCCAACTTCTCTTGCAAATCCCATTTCATGAGTAACGACAACCATTGTCATTCCTTTATTAGCCAGTTTTTTCATTACATTTAAAACTTCACCAACCATTTCTGGATCTAAAGCTGAAGTAGGTTCATCAAATAGCATAACATCTGGTTCCATAGCCAAAGCTCTTGCAATTGCAATTCTTTGCTTTTGACCTCCTGATAAGGAAGATGGATAAGTCTCTGCTTTATCTTTTAATCCTACCATATCTAACAAATCTTTTGCTTTTTCCTTAGCTATCTTTGGTTCTATTTTCTTCACCTTGATTGGTGCCAATGTTATATTATCTATAACCTTTTTATGTGGAAATAAGTTAAATCCTTGAAAAACCATCCCCATATTTTCTCTTAATTTATCTATATTAACCTTTTTGTCAGTAATATCATTACCTTCAAATATTACCTTTCCATCAGTTGGAGTTTCTAATAAGTTTAAACATCTCAAAAATGTAGACTTTCCTGATCCTGAAGGACCAATTATAACTACAACCTCACCTTTTTTTATATGAGCGTCTATCCCCTTTAACACTTCATTTTTCCCAAAACTTTTATGCAAGTTTGTAATTTTAATCACTAGTCTTCATCCTCCTTTCAAGATAACTCATAAGTCTTCCTAATGAGAAAGTTAATATAAAGTAAAATACTGCTGCAACCATTAAAGGTTCTAAAGAAAGGTATGTAGCCCCTTGAACAATTTTAGCTGAAAAAGTCAATTCTCCAACTCCTAAAACAGAAGCCATTGAAGATTCTTTAATTACAGCTACAAATTCATTACCTATTGCTGGCAAAATATTTCTAATAGCTTGTGGAAAAACTATAAGTCTCATTGTCATAGCCTTTGACATCCCCAAGCTTCTAGCAGCCTCTGTTTGCCCTTTATCTAATCCTTCAATTCCTGCTCTTATGATTTCAGCTACATAAGCAGCTGAATTTAAAGCTATTGCAACTATTGCTGCAGTTAACGCATCAATATCTACATTAAATATCAATTTTGTTCCTGAATACACCATTAGTATTTGTAGAAGCATTGGTGTCCCCCTCACCACTTCTACATAGATACTTGCAATAATTTTTAAAGGTTTTATCTTCCATATAGCCACATCAGAACTTTTCATTAAAAATAATATTGCCCCAAGAATAGTTCCAATGCAAACTGTTATAAGTGATATAACTAAAGTAAGCCCAACCCCAGTTAAATACTTAGGAAAATAATTTTCTATAAATCCAAAATTAAACATAATGATTTCCCCCTAAGCTACTAACTATTTATTTTCATTTTGATTTTTAGCAGCCAAATCATTTGCTTCTATAATGTATTTATCCAAATCTCCAGATTCTTTTAATCTTTGTATTGTTTTATTTATTGATTCTACTAATTTACTTGAACCTTTTTTAACTCCAACTGCATTTCCTCCACCTTCTGCTTCAAAATCTATTTCTGAAACAGCAAGTTCAGGATTATTTTCTACAGCCATTGCCGCAACTGGTTTTTCTGTTATTAATGCATCTACTTTTCCAGTCTTTAATGATAATATTAACGAGTTAACATCTTGTAATAATGATACATTACCTGCCTTTATTTCCTCTTCAGCAATTTGTTGTTGAGTAGATCCAAGTTGTACTCCAATAACTTTTCCATCAAGATCTTGTTTAGTTTTAAAACTATCTGCTGCATTTTTTGTAGTTAATATTGCATGATTAGCTTCATAATATATATCTGAAAAATCTACTTGTTGCTTTCTTGATTCAGTTGGATTCATACCTGAAATAACTGCATCAACTTGATCCGCTTTAAGAGCAGATATCAAAGCATCAAAATCCATTTCTTTTATTTCCAACTCAACACCTAAATCCTTTGCTATTTCATTTGCAAGATCTACATCAAATCCTACAACCTTATCCTGTCCATTAATAATTGCATGAAATTCATAAGGTGCATAATCTGCTGACATTCCAACTACTATCTTTCCATTTTCCTTTACTACATCTAATTTATCTTTATCTGATTTAGTTGAACTTCCACATCCAGCTAATGAAACTGTCATAACTCCAACCATTAAAGTTACTAATATACTTTTTAAAAAACCTTTTTTCATTTTAAGCCCTCCCCATTTCCTTTTCGATAGTATAATTATAAAACACTATTTTATATTTATGCAAGTACTTTTTTATATTTTTTGTATAAATATAATTTCACCAGATGCTTTTCGTATATTATGTGTATATTTTATTCTTTTATTCATTTTAAAATGCATACTATATTAATTTTTATACACGCGTAACTCTTTTTATGCACATACATATAATATAGTAATTATAAATACGAATATAGAGGTTTAAAAATGACTGATTATAAACAAAGACACCTATTCCCAGGTGGAAATACATCAAAAGGATTCTATTCATTCTACAGATACATCTTATCTCAAGAAGATGCTAATAGAATTATCTGTATAAAAGGTGGTCCTGGAACTGGGAAATCTTCTTTCATGAAAAAAATAGGTAAACATTTTGGAGAAATGGGCTATTCAATAGAATATCATCACTGCTCTTCTGATAACACTTCTCTTGACGGAGTTGTAATTAAAGAACTAAAAGTTGCTCTTTTAGATGGTACTTCTCCTCATATTGTTGATCCAATTAACCCAGGTGCAGTTGATGAAATATTAAATCTAGGAGTTGCTTTAGATTCAAATGAACTGTATAAAAATAAAAAAGAAATAATTAAAGTTAATAAAGAAATAAGGAAAAGTTTCAAAAGAGCATATAGGTTCTTAGGAGCAGCTAAATCTATTCACGAAGACTGGAGCATACTAAATTCAGAATCATTAAATAATTTTGCTGTTTCTGATTTAATAGAAACAATCTTCTTATCTCTTCCTATCGATTCATCTAAAATTGGATACGGCAATGATCGTCATATATTCTCTACTGCCTTTACTCCAAACGGAATTATAAGTTTTAATGAAGATTTATCAAAAGAAGTTGAAAACTTAATTGTTATAAAAGGCGGACCTGGGTTAGCAAAAACTGAAATACTACGAAAAATAGGTTCAAAACTTCAAAAAGCAGGATACTTTGTAGAATATCTACACGATCCATTTATACCTGAAAGAATCGAAAATATACTAGTTCCTGAAGCTTCTATTGGAATTTTTACATCAAATGAAATAAGTAATATAACTTATCCATCAGTAACCTATAATATGTGTGATTTATGTAATAAATCCGCATTAACAGAAAAAGCAAACGAAATTTTATATGATGAAAAACAATTTAATATATTAGTTTCAAAAGCATTATCATGTATTAAAAATTCAAAAGCACTTCATGATCAATTAGAATCTTATTATATAAGTGCTATGAATTTCTCTATAGTTGATAATTTCTATAACGAAATAGTAAAGAAAATAGAAAGCTATATATGATTAGTATCTAGCGATTAATTAGAATTTATTTTATAGACTCATTCATCCAATAGAGCAAGAGTATCTACTGGTTAATGCTACATCTAAAACTAGGCTTTGGAGAATCCTCCAATAGCCTTTTTTTGTTTATAATAATTAAATTGATAAAAAAATATTACTGAAAATAAAAATTTCCAGTAATATTTTTTATCTATTATCTATTTTATAACTGCTAATCTATGAAGTGCTCTAGTACACATTATATACTTAACTAAATTAGGAGTGTCTTTTAAATCATCAAGCAATATTACTCCATCAAATTCAAGTCCTTTAGCATAATATGCTGGAAGTAAAACAAGTCCTCCCTTGTATATCATATCTTCTCTATCAAAAGTCACCATCTTTATTTTAGGTTTCAACTCATCCGAAACAGCTTTAAGTTGCTCTTTATCCTTTGTTATTATAGCTATACTTTCTAATCCATCATCTTTAAAATCTTCAATTATAGCTAATAAAGTTTCTATTTTTTCATTTAAAGATTCAATCTTTTCTTCCATTACCTCATGCCCATTTCTAACAAGTGGTACAATCTTATTTTCATCAAGGAACTTATTAGCGTACTCCATAATTTGTTGTGTTGATCTATAACTCTTATTTAAACTAAACTCTTCAACATTATTACCAAATAACTCACCCAAATTCAACATTGCTGGTTTTTCCTCTGTTCTAATTAATCTCTGATTAGAATCTCCAACTATTGTATAACTTTTACATCCTGTAAGTTCTTTTATAAGCTTAAACTGAGTCATATTATAATCTTGAGCTTCATCAATAACAACATGTTTAAATTCCTTACTACACTTCTTACCTTCAAGCTTAACCATTAAATAAAGTATTCCTGCAAGATCCATATATCCTAAATTTTGTGTATTACTTATTCTCTTATATAAATTTATGCAATTTTCATGATCTATCCAAGAACTAAGTTCTTCCTTAGACTCCATCAAACCTCTTACTATTTCTCTTATTCTTATTCTTCTTCTAAAATCTAAATCATTCTTTTGAATTTCAAATTCTTCTTTAGATATTTCAGATAGCTTAACTTTAATATTATTATTAAGTTCCCTAACCAACTCATCTCTTTTATCTTTTATCTTAGATACAAGTATTCTCTTTATCTTAGCTGATCTTCTAAACAAAGGCATATGCGCATAATATTTAGTAAATAGTTCTTTAATCTCTTCAACAGAAACTATTTCCTCCCCAAAAAATGTAACTGGCTTTATTTCAAAATAATTCTTATCCATCTGTTCAATTGTATTATCCAACAATTGTATGAATGAATTAGATGCCTTATATTTATACTCTTCTAATGCTTCTTCCTTACCAACCATAGCCTCTTCAATATATTCAGAAAATCCTTTAACAGGTTCATCTAGACCTATTTCATCAATAGCAAAATTTTGAAATGTAGTTTGAGTTATTCCACCTTCTTCACCTAATGAAGGTAAAACCTGTGCTATATAATCCATAAATATATCATTAGGTCCTAAAACAAGTACCTTATCTCCAAATTGTTTTCTATTATTATATAAAAGATATGATACTCTATGAAGTGCTATAGTAGTTTTTCCAGAACCAGCTACTCCGTTAACTACAACTACCTTATTCTTAGGTGCTCTAATAATATTATCCTGCTCTTCTTGAATTGTCATAACAATATCCTTAAGTTTATCCTCAGAATTCTTAGTTAAAACCATTTGAAGAATATCATCTTTAACATCTAAAGCTGAATCAAATATTCCTTTTAATTCACCTTTCTTGGCAACTATCTGTCTTCTTCCTAAAAGATTTGCTTCTATTTCTCCTTGAGGAGATATATAACTACTTTCGCCTAAAGTTCCCTTATAAAACAAAGATGCAACAGGGGCTCTCCAGTCAATAATAACAGGTTCATAGTCCTCTTCTCTTGTCATACCAAACCTACCAATATATATATCTTCTGCACCTTCATCCTCTTCAGTAAAAGTTATCTTTCCAAAATAAGGACTATCTTTTAATATATTAAATTCTTTTAATCGCTTATCAATTGTTCTATAAGCTTCTTCCTTTACATATCTCTCATGGTCAAAGTATTCAGTTATTTTATCTTCATCGTCCTTATATTCTTCCAAATACTCTTTTCTTGATTTAACAATATATTCTGTTATATATTTTCTTTTTGCTATATAGCTTAATGTCTCTATATTCAAAAGATTAATTGTATCTTTTAGCTTTTCTTCTTCAATCAAAAATTCAATGTCCTTGTTCATTTATAAAATAACTCCTTTCAACCTATAATTTAACAAACTTAAAAAAGGCTGACCCAAAATACTTTTAAAATTTCGAGCCAGTCATATTTATAAAAATCTTAAACTATTCAATAATCTCATCTATTAACTGAGGTTTAGTTTCTTCTGCTTCATTATCTAAAGCAGCTTCTTTATCTTCTTCTTTAGCATTTGATTCTTCCTCTAACTTTTCTTCTTTCTTTAATTCAGGATATTTTTCACAAACTATATCCATAAACTCATCACCAAAAATAGTTTCTTTTTGAAGAAGAACTCCAGCTATCTTATCTAATAATTCTCTATTAGTTATAAGAATTTCTCTAGCCTTTTCATGACATTCTTTCACTATCTTTAATATTTCTTCATCTATTATAGTAGATGTTTCTTCACTACAATTTCTAACTGCTCTACCATCAAGATATCTATTTTGAATAGATTCTAATGCTACCATATCAAATCTATCACTCATTCCATATACAGTTACTATTCCTCTAGCAGTTTGAGTTGCTCTTTCAATATCATTTGATGCACCAGTAGTGATTTCTCCAAACACTACTTCTTCTGCTGCTCTTCCTCCTAAAAGCGTAGTAATTTGATTATACAAGTCTTGCTTAGTACTTAAATACTTTTCTTCTTCTGGAAGTTGCATTGTATATCCAAGTGCACCCATAGTTCTTGGAACTATTGTTATCTTATGTACTGGATCTGTTCCATCTAATAAAGCCGCAACAAGTGCATGACCTACTTCATGGAAAGCAACTGTCTTCTTTTCTTTTTCAGAAAGAATTCTATCTTTCTTTTCCTTACCTGCAATTATAACTTCAACTGCATCTCTTAAATCTTCTTGCAATACTTTCTTTCTTCCATGCTTAACTGCTCTTAATGCTGCTTCATTAACTATATTAGCTAAATCTGCTCCAACAGCACCAGGAGTACCTTTTGCTATTTCAGACAAGTCAACTTCTGGATCTAAATTAACATTTTTAGCATGCACCTTTAATATTGCTTCTCTTCCCTTAAAATCAGCTTTATCAACAATTACTCTTCTATCAAATCTACCTGGTCTAAGTAATGCTTTATCCAATATTTCTGGTCTATTAGTAGCAGCTATAATAACTATACCTTTAGATGAATCAAATCCATCCATTTCAGATAATAACTGATTAAGTGTTTGTTCTCGTTCATCATTACTCTGCATTTGATTATCTCTACTCTTACCAATTGCATCAATTTCATCTATAAATATAATACATGGTGCTTTTTGAACAGCATCTTTAAATAAATCTCTTACTCTTGAAGCTCCAACTCCTACAAACATTTCAACAAAGCTAGAACCTGATAATGAAAAGAATGGCACTTTAGCTTCCCCAGCAACAGCTTTAGCTATAAGAGTTTTACCTGTTCCTGGAGGTCCTACTAAAAGCACTCCTTTAGGAAGCTTAGCTCCTATTTCAGTATATTTTGCAGGATTATTTAAAAAACTTATAACTTCTTGTAATGATTCCTTAGCTTCTTCTTGTCCAGCGACATCATTAAAAGTTACCTTTATTTCATTTTCAACATAAAATTTAGCATTATTCTTGCCTATGTTTCCTAGTCCACCACCCATTTTGCTTGAAATCTTACTAGCAAATAATTTATACATTATAAATAATAATAATATAGGTACTGCAAAAGAAAATAACATATTAAGCCAAACTGATTCTTTAGGATTCTTACCAATAAAGTTTATTTCTCCATCATCAACTAATTTTTGAATTAATTGTTGATCATTAAGATTTGGAGTATATAAAGTTTTACCAGCATACTTAGTTCCTTCTTTTGGTGTAATAATTAAATTATCATTCGAAATAATTATGTCTGAAATTTCTTTATCATCAACCATTTCTAAAAAATTATTATATGATATTTCTTTATTCATATATACATTTCTTGAATATGTAGCTGCAAATACAATTAAAGCTATTATTGCAATATATATAAACAATGTATTTCTCGTCTTTTTTTGATTTTTTCCAGGTTCATTATTATTCATAATACATCCACCTCTTTCCTTAGTAAAAACTTATGTCATTATATTATCCCCAAACTATTAACTTACAAAACCAAAATCACTAAATGGATATACTTTCAACTGTGCTTTTGCCTTTATATCACTTCCATCTATATAGTGATTTATCCATTTTCTAGAATCATAAGATACAGCTCTATTATCTCCTAAAAAGAAATATTTTCCTTCTGGGACTTCATATTCTCCACTAACATTATCACCATTTTTAACATAATCTTCTTTTAATTCTTCTCCATTTACATATACCTTACCACTTACTATCTTTATTTTATCTCCTGGTAAACCTATAAGTCTTTTTATTAATACGTCATTAAGTTCATCAGAATCAAAAACTATTATATCCCCTCTTTTTAAATTATGTAAATTATATACTCTTGTAACAAAAAGATGATCACCTTCATTTAATGTTGGCACCATTGAAGCTGATGGAATATAAACTTTAAATATTAAAAACCGCTTTATCAAAAGTGCAATTACAATAGCAATTGCAATTGGAACTACCCAATCAAAGAAAATATTTCCTTTTTTGTTTTTTTTAGCTTCACTAGATTCCGAAATATCATTTTCTGAAGTTTCAACTATTTCTTTAGATTTATCTTCACTCATTAATTCTCCCACATCCCTTTCATTTTTTCAGCTATTTGCTGCCTTCTTATTTTGGTTTTTTCTTCATCTAATAAAAAATAATTATCCTTATATATTAAACAATCACCTTCATTTACTTTTCCTATAACCTCATTCTTACTAACATTAATCATATTTCCATCTGGTGTTTCAAGTATAATATAATTTCCTTCAAATCTATCAATAATATATAATTTGTCCATCTATTTAAGGCTCCTTTCCTCATAGATATCCAAATTTAGTATAACATACTTATATATTAATTTAAAATCAAAATAATCATTTTGTAAAATATTATAGAAATAACAGTAATAAACAAAAAAGGGATTTAGTTATTCACATTAATCACATTTTTTATCCACAATACTACTCTACTTATTCACAAGTGCTTTAAATATTGATAAACACTAGCTTTATCATTCTTTTACTCAAAATTTTTATCCACAGTTATTCACATCCCCTTGTGCATAACTTAAAGTTTACTTATATATTCAACAATTTCATTCTTAACTTTTTCTCTTATTTCCTCTATAGATACATTCTTTCCTGGGCATAAAGTCTGATAGGTATCTCTATGTCCTATAATATCAGAGATATTATATTTAATTACCATATCTGATGTTAACATAAGCAATGCTCGTTCTTGCTCTTCATTCATTCCCTCTTTTTCAAAATTCCCTTCTAAGCAAATACCAATACTATCATAATTTCTTCCTATTGCGTGAGCTCCTACTAATTTTTCATCTCTCCCTTTATATATAGTTCCATCTTTTCTAATATAAAAATGATAACCAATTCCACCATATCCTTTATTTTTATGATCTTCATTTATACTTTGAGGAGTTAAATTATCCACAGCTGTGTGATGAATTATTACTGATTTAGGTGAATTACTACTTTCAATATCACTATCCATATCATAATCAATCTCTTTTATATCCATATCTTTCTCATATATACCAACTTTGCTTTTAAGTTCCTCAATATCAAAATTTCCTGCATCCATATTTATTAAGAATTTAGAATAGTTTCTTCTTATACCATATTCATAACAAAACACTCCTACCAAATAAATAAAAAGTACAATTATAATGCCAATTATTGAATATGTCCTTAATCTCCTTTTCTTCATCACTCTTTCAAACTCTATCCTACCTACTTTCTGCACATTAAGCATTTTAATTTCACCCCCTCATATAATAATTAAATTATATTATTATTATACTTTAATTGTTAAATATTGGAAATAGCATATAAAAATAAACTGATCAAAATTTATCTTTTGAATCAGTTTCTATTTCTACAATTTATTTTCTATCTAGTATGAAACGTATTTTTGTCAGTTAATACTTGCTTATCAACTCTCCATATTTTTGAAGCATATTGCAATATAGTTCTATCACTTGAAAACATTCCAGCATTGCACATATTTATAAATGCCTTTTTAGCCCATCCATATTTATCTTTATAAGCCTCAAATACCTTATCTTGAGTTTTCTTAAAACTATGAAAGTCAGCTAAAATATAATATTGATCATTTTCTTCTATCAAAGAATTAAATAAATCTTCAAATTCACCTGTGCCACCATCATCAAAAGTACCATCAACTAATGTATCAACTACTCTCCTTAAATCGATATAATTGTCATAATAATCTCTAGAACAATATGTATTGCTCAATTCTTTTATTTCATCCACTTTTAATCCAAATATAAAGTTATTTTCTTCTCCGCTTTCTTTTACTATTTCAATATTAGCACCATCCAATGTTCCAAAAGTAGGAGCTCCATTCAACATCAACTTCATATTACCTGTTCCTGATGCTTCCTTACCTGCTGTTGAAATTTGCTTAGAAACATCTGCTGCTGGACATAATTTTTCAGCATAAGATACTCTATAATTTTCTACAAATACAACTTTAATCTTTCCTGCAATTTCTCTATCATTATTTACAAGCTTAGATATTTCTCCAATAAATTTAACTATTGATTTAGCTCTCACATAACCCGGAAACGCCTTACCTCCAAAAATAAATGTAATTTTAGGTATATCTAAACTTGGATTATCTTTTAATCTATAATATAAATCTAAAATGTATAGTGCATTTAATAATTGTCTTTTATATTCGTGAATTCTCTTAATCTGAATATCAAATATAGAATCTATATCTATTTCTATACCTTCATTTTCTTTAATATATCCTGCAAGTTGTTTCTTTTTCATTCTCTTTATATTAATAAACTTATCTAGAACTGTTTTGTTATCAGCAAATTTTTCTAACTGTTTCAACTCAGAAAGGTCTCTCACCCAATCATCATTTCCCAATAATTCAGTAATTAAAGATGATAATTCTGGATTACATAACTTAATCCATCTTCTTGGTGTTATACCATTAGTCTTATTTTGAAACTTTTGCGGATATAATTCATACCAATTTTTTAATTCTGAATTTTTTAGTATGTCTGTATGAAGCTTTGCAACTCCATTTACAGTTGAACCTACATGTATTGCAAGGTTAGCCATTCTTATTTTTCCTTTAGATAAAATTTTATATTCTTTAATTTGACTTCCTGTATAATCATTTATCCTTAATTCTTCTATGAATTTTCTATCAATAATTTTAATTATTTCAAGAATTCTTGGGAATAATTCTTCAATCAAATCAACATCCCACTTCTCTAATGCTTCTGCAAGTATTGTATGGTTTGTATAACTAAATGTCTTCTTAGCAATATTAAGAGCAGTTGTAAATTCCATTTTTTCTTCATCAACTAAAATTCTTATTAATTCAGGTATTGCAAGTGTTGGATGAGTATCATTTAATTGAACCGCATTCATTTCAGCAAACTTCTCGGTAACTGTACCAAACTTTTGTTTATATTTATCTAATATATCCTTTATAGAGGCACTTACTAATAAATATTGCTGTCTTAATCTTAAAATTTTACCTTCTCTATTTGAATCATTTGGATACAAAACCCTTGTTATATCATCTGCTCTATTTTTCATTCTTATAGCTTCATCATAATTTTGAGAATTAAATAAATTAAAATCAAAATCCTTTAGAGCTTCACATTTCCATAATCTTAATGTATTTATGTTCTTTATTCCATATCCAATAATAGGCACATCATAAGGAACAGCCTTTACTTTCATATCGCTAAATTCAATTATTTGAGCTTCTTTATCTTTTCTTATACTCCACGGATTTCCATATTTAAGCCAGCTATCCACATCTTCTACCTGCTCACCATTTTTAATATATTGATTAAATAATCCATTACTATATCTCAATCCATATCCCATTAGCGGAATCCCCATAGTTGCTGCTGAATCCATAAAACACGCAGCTAATCTTCCAAGTCCACCATTGCCAAGTCCAGCATCTTCTTCAATTTCTTCTATTCTGTTCAAATCTATGTCTAACTGATCTAATACTCCCTTTACCTCTTTGTACACTCCCATATTAATTAAATTATTTCCTAAGGCTCTTCCCATTAAGTATTCTGCTGAAAAATAAAATGCCTGTTTGCTTTGTGAATATAATTCTTGTGTATCATTCCAATCATCTACTATATATTCTAATAAAGACATAGATAATGCATTATAAATCTCATAATCTATTGCATCCTTTAATCTCTTACCATACTTAACCTTTAAATATTTTTCTATATTATTTTTTAAATCTTCCTTATTCATTACATTAGCACCTTCCATACATTTTATTAAGTTGATAGATTTTATTAGCAAGATCATCTGTTAATTGAGCTTCTTGAACTCTCCAGCTCCAATTACCTCCCAAGCTTGATGGCAAATTCATTCTTGCTTCATTTCCTAAATTTAAAAAATCCTGTGTTGGTGCTATGGTTATATCTGCTACACTACTCCAAATGCCTCTTATAAATCCCCAATTAAGACCTTCAGGTATTTCATTAAGACCAAGGTAATTCCTTGCTCTTTCTCTTTCAAATTTACTACTTGTCTTTTGATACCATCCTAAAAATGTATCATTATCATGAGTTCCTGTATAAGCAATACATTTTTCACAATAATTATGTGGCAAATATGCATTTTCTGCTTTTCCATCAAAAGCAAATTGTAATACCCTCATACCAGGAAAACCTGTTTCCTTTAAGAATTTTCTTACATCTACAGTTAAAAATCCAAGATCCTCTGCAATGATATTCAATTCTCCAAGTTCATTTTTTATCTCATTAAATAAATCTATTCCAGGTCCTTTTATCCATTTACCATTTTTAGCCGTTTTATCTCCAAAAGGAATACTCCAATAAGATTCAAATCCTCTAAAATGATCTATTCTCAAAACATCATATAAGCTTAAACTTTCTTTAACTCTTATTTTCCACCATTTATATTTTTCTTTTTTCATATAGTCCCAATTATATATTAAGTTTCCCCAAAGCTGTCCAGTTTCTGAAAAAGCATCTGGTGGGCATCCTGCTACTACTAAAGGATCTAATGTGGTATCATTTATTTGAAAGTTTTCAGGTTTACTCCATGTGTCAGCACTATCAGCCGCCACATATATAGGAATATCACCAATAATCTCTATTCCTAATTTATTAACATACTGTTTTAATTGTTTCCATTGCTTATAAAATAAATACTGTAAGAAACTCCAATAATCTATTTCATCTTTAAGTTCAAATTTATATCTTTCTATAGAATTTTCATCTCTTCTTTTTATATCCTCATCCCATTCATACCAAGATTTTAATTCAAAATTATATTTTAACGCCATATATAAAGAATAATCTTCAAGCCAAAATGCTTTTTCATTTTTAAACTCTTCAAACTCTTTTTTAATAACATCTAAACTCATTTTCTTGTAATTTTTATATGCTCTTTTTAATACCTTATATTTTGAATCAAATATCTTTCCATAATCTATTGAAATATCATTATCTCCATAGTCTTCATTTACATAGTCGTCTTTATTCAAAAGCCCTTCATCCTCTAAAATTTCAAAATCAATAAAATATGGGTTACCTGCAAAAGCAGAAAAACATTGATATGGCGAATCTCCGTAACCTGTATGCCCCAAAGGTAATATCTGCCAATATCTAAAACCTGCCTTACTTATAAAATCCGCAAAATTATATGCTTTCTTGCCTAAAGTACCTATTCCAAAATTTCCAGGTAATGAAGCTATATGCATTAATATACCTGATCTTCTATTCATATATACATCCTCCAATCACATTATTTTATATTATACAATAATTTTTGTAAAAAATAGAAACTATTGTATAAATTATTTACATGAATTTAGTAAACTTATGTAATTAATATTAATCTTTTGAATCAACTGATAATACCTATAATAAATTTTGTACTTTCCTCTAGACATAAAAAAATAGTATTGACATTTAATTGAAAAATCAATTAATGCAATACTATAATATTAATTTTACTTTCTGCCAAACATATAATTCATATTTAAAATTTTTTGAGCTAATTCATCTGTAGTACTTCCAGCCTTCATTCTCCAACTCCAATTTCCTCCTAAGCTTGATGGCAAATTCATTCTACCTTCATTTCCTATACCCAAGAAATCTTGCATTTGTGCTATTGATATTTCTGCGATACTAGACCATACACCTCTTATAATCCCAAAATTATAGCCTTCATCTTCATTTAATCCTAGATACTTCTTTGCATTTTGAATTTCATGTTGTTTATTTTTATCATTAACCCATCCAATACATGTGTCATTATCATGTGTACCAGTATATGCCACACAATTTCTTATATAATTATGTGGTAAATATGGATTTTGCCCAGATCCATCAAATGCAAATTCAATTACTTTCATGCCAGGATATCCTGTACTATTTAAAAACTTAACAACATCCTCTGTTAAAAAGCCTAAATCTTCTGCAATAATTTCTATATCTCCAAGCCTTTCTTTAATCTTATCAAATAAATTATTAGCAGGTCCTTTTACCCATTTTCCATTTACTGCTGTTTCTTCACCATATGGAATTTCCCAAAAAGATTCAAAGCCCCTAAAATGATCAATTCTTATGACATCATATAACTTTAAGCTATGACTTATCCTATTTATCCACCATTCATAATCAGTACTCTTCATATAATCCCAATCATATATTATATTTCCCCACAACTGACCTGTTTCTGAAAATGCATCTGGAGGACAACCAGCAACAACTTTTGGTTCTAGTGTTTCCTTATCAATCTCAAAGTTTTCTGGATTACTCCATGTCTCAACACTATCTGCCGAAACATATATAGGAATATCACCTATTATTTTTATTCCAGCATTATTAGCATACTCCTTAAGATTTTTCCATTGTTTATCAAATAAATACTGTATAAATCCCCAATATTCAATTTCATCTTTCAACTTAGTCTTATACTTATTTAATGCATCATTATTTCTAAATTTAATATCATCTTCCCAATCTTGCCAACCAGAATAATTAAATTCAGATTTTAGTGCCATATACAAAGTATAATCTTCAAGCCATTCTTTATTGCTTTCTTGAAACTTTATAAATTCTTTCTTTATTTCTTCATTATTTTTATAATTTTCATATGCTTTTCTTAATACCTTATATTTAGCATTATATATTGCTCCATAATCTACTCTTTCTACATTATTTCCATAGTACTCATTTATATAATCTTCTGTCTTTAACAACCCTTCTTCTTCCAAAAATTTAAAATCAATAAAATATGGATTACCTGCAAAAGCAGTAAAACATTGATATGGTGAATCACCATATCCAGTATGCCCCAAAGGCAATATCTGCCAATAAGTAATTCCTGATTTCTTTAGAAAATCAACAAATTCATATGCTTCCTTACCAAAAGTTCCTATTCCAAAACTGCCTGGCAATGAAGATATATGCATCAATATTCCAGCACTTCTAACCATCAATATCAGACCTCCTCAAGTTCTAATTAATTTTACTTTTCTAAAAATCAAAACAGCCTATACTATCACAATGATATACAGGCTGTTATTTTCAAATAACCATATTTAATTTTTATTCTTATCTCTTTAATTTATACCTACTATTTATGCATATGTGTCAAAAGATTAATCATTTCAATAACCGTCACTGCTGCATCATACCCTTTATTGCCAGCCTTTGTTCCTGCTCTTTCAATAGCTTGTTGTATTGTATCTGTTGTTAAAATTCCAAATGCAATTGGTATTTCTTCTGATAATGAAACTTGTGCAATTCCCTTTGAAACTTCCGCACATACATAATCATAATGTGACGTTGCACCTTTAATAACAGTGCCTAAACATATAATTCCATCATATTTCTCTAGCTTAGCCATTTTCTTTGCTATTAGTGGAATTTCAAAAGCTCCAGGAACCCATGCTATTTCAATATCTTCTTCTCTAATTCCATGTCTAATTAATGCATCTTTTGCCCCACTTACTAACTTTGATACTATAAACTCATTAAATCTAGCAGCTACTATTGCAATTTTTAATCCTTCTGCTACTAATTTTCCTTCATAAATTTTCATATTTTCATTATCTCCTAAATTCTAATAATTAACCATATGGTTCATCTTATATTTCTTAGTTTTTAAATAGAATAAATCATTAACATTTGCTTTCATTTCAATCGGAACTCGTTCAACAATTTTTACATCATACTTCGATAATCCATCTATTTTTTGAGGATTATTAGTCATTAACTTTACTTGTTTCACTCCTAATTTTTTTAATATTTGTGCCGCAACACTATATTCTCTCATATCAGCAGGAAATCCCAATTTTAAATTTGCTTCCACAGTATCATAACCTTTATCTTGAAGTTCATATGCTTTTATTTTATTTATAAGTCCAATCCCTCTTCCTTCTTGTCTCATATACACAAGAACTCCATTACCTTCCTCAGCTATTTTTCTCATAGCAGCATCATACTGTTCTCCACAATCACATCTTCTAGAACCTAATGCATCTCCTGTAAGACATTCAGAATGAATTCTAGTAAGCACAGGAAAATCTCCATTTATTTCTCCATTTACAAGAGCAATATGATGTTCTCCATTTAATTTATTTATATAGCCATGTATCATAAAATTTCCATATTTAGTCGGCATTTTTGCTTTTGCTACCTCTTCAACAAAATCATTATATTTCTTTCTATATTCAACCAAATCAGCTACTGTTATTATCTTCAATCCATATTGCTTAGCAAATATAAAGAGTTGAGGAGTTCTTGCCATTGTTCCATCCTCATTCATAATCTCACATATAACCCCTGCACATTTAAGCCCTGCAATTTTTGCCAAATCCACTGCTGCTTCTGTATGTCCTTGTCTTTCTAGCACTCCCCCCTTCTTAGCTTTTAAAGGAAATATGTGACCTGGTTTTCTAAAATCTTGAGACTTTGCTTTTTCATTTATAGCTTCCTTTATTGTTTTAGCTCTTTCAAATGCTGATATTCCTGTTGCTGTGCTTATATGGTCAATAGAAACAGTAAAAGCTGTTTGATGATTATCTGTATTATTTTCAACCATTTGATTTATCTCTAATTTTTCAAGTATTTCTCCTTCCATCGGCATACATATAAGTCCTCTTGCTTTAGTAGCCATAAAATTAATTATTTCAGGAGTCACTTTTTCTGCAGCTACAATTAAATCTCCTTCATTTTCTCTTCCTTCATCATCAATAACTATTACCATTTTTCCTTTTTTAATATCTTCTATTGCTTCTTCAATACTATTAAACTTATACATCAAATCTTCTCCTTACACAAAACCATTTTCTATTAAAAATTTTTCATCTATTTCACGTTCCATACTCTTTTGAATTTTAGGATTAATTAATCTTTCAATATACTTAGCTAAAATATCACATTCAATATTTACTTCTTCCCCCACTAACTTATTTAACAAAATAGTTTCTTTAGCCGTATGAGGAATTATAGACACTTTAAAGCTTTTATTATCCACAAAAGCTACAGTTAAACTAATTCCATCCACAGTTATTGAACCTTTTTCTACAATGTATCTAGTTAACTCCTCAGCAATTTCTATCCAAAACCATACAGCATTATCTTCTCTTTCAATATGAATTATCTTTCCGGTTCCATCTATATGGCCACTTACTATATGTCCTCCAAGCCTTGTATTTAAAGTTAATGCTCGTTCTAAATTAACCTTACTACCAATCTTTAATTGATTAAAATTTGTCTTTCTTAAAGTTTCTGGCATAACATCTACTTCAAATTTATTTTCACTTATTTTAACTACTGTTAAACACACACCATTTGTACAAATACTATCTCCAATATCAATTCCTTTTAATACATTGCTAGCTTTTATAATAAGACTTGATGACTTTTCACCTATCTTTATTTTTTCAATTAAGCCTACTTCTTCAACAATTCCTGTAAACATATTTTAATTCTTCCCTTCTACATAACCTTGAATTAAAATATCATTGCCAATTCTAGATACTTCACCAAAGTTAACATTAAATGTTTCACACAACTTGTCTATTCCTATTCCCTCAACAGAAGTTTTTGCATCAACTCCGCCTATTATTTTAGGTGCTATATAAAATTCAACTTTATCAACAACTCCAGCTTGCAATGCAGAATAATTTAATGTTCCCCCTCCTTCAATAAGGATACTATCTATATTCCTTTTTCCCAGTTCTGAAATAAGTTCATTCAAATCAACTCTTCCATCTTTATTATTTGTTTTTAATACTGTAACTCCCATCTTCATAAGTTTTTTTATCTTTTCTAAGTCTTTATTTACAGTTGCTATTACTACAGGAACTTCACTTACTGTTTTTATAATCTTTGAATCTAATGGTATTCTTAAATTACTATCTACAATTACCCTTATTGGATTATTTTTTTCTTTAACTCTACAAGTTAATAAAGGATTATCTTCCAGAACAGTATTTATCCCTACCATAACAGCTGAATATTTACCTCTAGATTCATGAACTCTTTTTCTAGACTCTCTTCCTGAAATCCACTTAGATTCACCTTTTTTAGTTGCTATTTTCCCATCCAAAGAAACTGCTGCTTTCATTACTACAAATGGTTTTTTATTTAAAATGTATTTAAAAAATACTTCATTTAATTTTCTACATTCATCTTGCATTACACCAACAGTTACATCTATCCCTGCCTTCTGTAATTTTCTAATTCCTCTACCTGCAACTAATGGATTTGGATCTAAAACTCCTACCACAACACGTTTTACTTTTTTCTGAACAATTAAATCAGCACAAGGTGGTGTTTTTCCATAATGGCAACAAGGTTCTAAAGTAACATACAAAGTAGAATCTTCAACAGATTTATCTGCATTTCTAAAAGCCTCAACTTCTGCATGAGGAAATCCAAACTTTCTATGATATCCCTTTGCAATAACTTCTCCATTTTTAACTATTACAGCTCCTACCATAGGATTAGGATTTACAAAGCCTTGTCCTTTTTTAGCCAATTCCAAAGCTAATTTCATCCACTTTTCATCCAAACTTATCACTCCTTTCAATATTATTTCTATAGTTTTTCAGGTATATTGCCTTTTTATTTGCAAAAAATAACCTTGAAGTTATCACTTCAAGGCCTTTAATACAACATTAAAATTTTTGATACCACAAATAATAATCCCTATATAAATAAAAAAACTCTGAAATAAAACTATTTCAGAGCCTATAGTAATATAATTTTTGCATATCAAAAAATAACAATATCTCTTCTTTCATCCAGACTATACTGTTGGCTTCGGAATTTAACCGAATCTGCTTTAAATAGCTCGCGGGCTGTACCGCCAGTAGGGAATTGCACCCTGCCCTGAAGAATTATTTAATTTTTCTTTACATCCATATATTACTTCTTTTTTTATAAAATATCAATATTTTTTCTAATTTTATACTATTTGTCAAATAGTCCCCCACCATTATTACTTCCTTTAACTCCCTTTGAAGCTCTTCCCATTGACTTTTGAGCCCTTAATTTATTCTTTGTATTATTTCCCTTCTTCTTTTTTTCTTCAATTATTTTCTTCATCATCTCTATATTCTTATTCATATCTTACTCCCAATCTTTTTCTATTATTTACTTTCTTAAAGTTTTATTTATAAAACTCTTTCAGCCATAACTACAGTATATTTTTCTGTCTTATGGGTAATTCCTATTTCCAAAAAATCATTTTTGTGCCAAAAATGTTCTGCTTGTAGATTACCTTTTACCCATCCTAACCGAACACTCAAAATTCCAATCTTAAGCAAGTAAGAGCATAAGTCTTCAATAATTTTGCTTCCAATTCCAGTATTTTGAATAGATACATCTGTCATAAAAAAACCTATAAAAGCTGTTTTTTCATATGGATATCCCATAATAAAATCCATAACAGCAATAAGTTTTTCACCATCATAATATCCTATATAATACTTATCTACTATTTCTTTTTTAGGTGGCAAAGCTTTCATATCATCAACAATACTTTGAGTTGTCACAAATGGTGGACAATATTTATAATATAAGCTGTTCTTACTACATAATGAATATATATCTGGAACATCCTGTCTATCCATGCGACGCACATTATAACAATTAGAAAAAAGTGCTATATCCATCTTCATCCCCCTTTGTATCCTCAGACTATTTCTAATGATATTATTTATATTTTAAAAAATCAACTACAAAATTATAATGCATTCTTAGGACAATTTTTTACGCACTCCATACACAAGATGCATTCAGTCCCATTTTTTCTTTTTCTAGAATTATTTGTCACATCAACATCCATCGGACACATTCGCTTACATTTTCCACACGAAATGCATTTATCCTTGTCACATTTAATTCTTATGAATGAAAAGTAACTCATTGGTTTTAGAAACACTGTTATTGGGCAAATATATTTACAGAATGCCCTATTGTCTTTGAATACAAATGCAAGAATAATTCCAACACCATAATAAATCACATTTCCAATAACAAATGCCCAAAACATAATGCGTTCTATATTTCCTGTACCTATAAAAAACAATGATACAACAAATATCAAAGAAAGCATAAACGTTATATATCTAATCTAACCAATTTTCTTACGCGGTTGTTTCGCAACTTTATATGGTAAAAAATCCAACACCATTGCAGTCCAACATGCATATCCACACCAACCTCTACCAAAAATTAGTGGTCCAAAAACTTTGGCAACAGCATAATGAATAGTTGCAGCTTCAAATACACCTGTAAACAGATAGTACCAAAATCCTTCTATCTGCATATTCTCATTGCAAATCAGTCCAAGATATATCAACATATATCCCCCTACTAAAATCTGTACAATATGACGAGCATACTTGTATTTTCGTATAAACAAAAATACCCCCAATGATACGCACAATCCTATATAACTAAAATTTAAAAGATAAAATAGTTTATCCTTCGTCAGCCATAGCATTACTGCTACTATTTCAAATATTGCCAACATTATTACTGGCACCAAATACTTTTTCATTCTTTATTCCTTTCTATGTTCTTATATCAATATCATAAACAAATATAGTATACCATCCATGAAGATAAAAAGTTAGTATTCTTATCTAGAACTACAATAATTAAGGCTGACTCTTTTTTATATAGCTAAAATCCCACTAGCGACTATTACACCTGCAATCATAAAAACTTCTAACCCTGCATAAACTACTTCCTTTGCAGCGCTCTCCCAATCACAAATAAACGATTCAAAATATTATTGCATAAAAAGTAAATAGATGATAATATTTACACAAATACTTACACTTAATAATATATCGAGAGAACTTTAAGTATTTTTAGGAGTATTTTATTGATTGTAATAGAATTTGATGCATGAAAAAGAAAGGATAAAATATATCGATGAAAGTTGAATTTAGAAATGCCGTGGAAAGTGATTTCATACATATAAAAAAATTTCTTGGAGAACTTCATAAAATTCATTGTGATGCGAGAAGTGATGTGTATAAAGAATGCAAAAATATTTTAACTAAAGAAGAGTATATTGAAAAATTAAACAATAATAAATATAGAATAATAGTGGCTAGTATTAAAGGAAAAGTAGTAGGATATACACTAGGAAAAATTATCAAAGTAGAAGAAAATTCGGTTCAAAATGAGGATAAATACATCTATATAGAAGAAATCTATACTGATATTCAGTATAGAAAGCAAGGAATTGCAAAGGGAATGTTACAAATGATGAAAAATATTTGTATAGAAGAAAAATGTAAATCAATACAGTTAAATGTTTGGTCCTTTAATGAAAATGCAATAACATTCTATTATGATATGGGATTCCAAAATAGAAATTTAAGATTAGAGTACTACATTTAAAATATAGCTATAATCGCCAATTAAGGAAAATTAAAAAAGTAAGGTTGGATCCTAACTTTAATTCTTCAACCTTACTTCAAAGAAAATATTACACTATTGACAGGCTCGAAAAAACTTCACACAGTCTCTTAGCTTGTCTACACAAACTTATCTATTGTCTCTCTTTTTACTAATTTCATAACTTATATCTCCCCAATACTTTTTATTCCCTATTTATACTGATCCACAAAAAATCCTTCATTTAAATTATATTTAGAATCATCTTTAAAACCATTATTGAACTTCTCCATAACCTTTTGCATTTTTTCAATTTCTTTTGCACTATTTTTTGTATAGTTTTCTAGTTCAATTGTAGAATCAACTATAAATTTATTCAATTCCTCTAAAGATTTTAATATATCTTTTTTAGACATCCCATTATCTTCACTAATAACTTTTCCTTCTTTTAATGCATCTAGTTCATCATCTGCGCAATCTAGTTCATCATCTGCGCAATCTAATTGATCAGCTAAATTTTCAAACTGATTACATGCATCTTCAATTCTATTTTTTAATTCGTTTATACAATTCTCTCTATTTTCTTTCATCTTTTGTAAATTTTCTTCCATCTTTTGTTTCTGATCTAATACTTCTTTTAACTTATCAGAAACTTTAGCATTTTTATTTTTAGGTGTAAAAGTACTGGATTGATTACTTAAAGTATTATTGTTTTTTATTTTTCGGTTACTATAAATATTCAAATCTCTTGTACAACTATTAATTTGCATGAAAAACACTCCCTTCTTTTTATTATAGTCGTTAATTTTTATACTTTCTTTACATTTTTTCAATTTATTATCATTTTTGTTTGTGTGTTCTTTTGTTTTTTTATTACTAGAATATCTAATAACTATTTATTTTATTTCGCTAAAAATAAAACTGTTTTATACCATTTGTAAAGATTAAAATTATATTTTTTATCCTATTTTTAAGAGTTTTTAATAGACTTTTTTTAGCATTTCTCAAATATCCCATTTCTAAAATATTTTTTTCCTTACTGTAGAGTGCAAACCGTGAAATAATTTAGGTGAGACAATAGATAAGTTATTCCAATTATTATACCAAGAGTCAATAACCATTCCATATTTAGAAGACCATTTATCTTTTAAATTATCTAGCTGTGCTAACGCAAGCTCCTTGGTAGCTGATTTATATACTTCTTTTAAATCTCGCATAAATTCTTTCTTATCTTTTGAAGATATATTTTGAAGATATATATTTTATAGAATTTCTTATTTGATGAACAATACATATTTAAATATTAGCTTCAGGAAATACGGTTTTTAGTGCTTGTGGTAGACCTTTTAAACCATCCATACATGCTATAAGAATATTTTTTACACCTCTATTT
>SVCK01000135.1 GCA_015058375.1 Clostridium sp. | reverse complement strand
ATATCTAAATTTTCATTTTTAGGAACTTCAAATATTTTATCTTTATCATTCGTAATTATTAAATCGCTTATCCCTACAGTTGTTTGTCTTAAGTCTTGTGATATAGAAGCTTTCAATACAGGTAGAGCATTTAAAGCCGTAAATATAATAAAACTTGTAATAATCACTGTAATATAACATAAAACTAATTTTTTATCTTTTCCTGTTCTACCTTTATATATTCCATCTAATATTTTTTTCATAGTTCCCCTTTCAAAAACATTAATTATACCTAAATACTTTTTTTAATCTTTTTTTATTTATAAAATGCAATGATATTATATAAAGTAACATAAATAAGCTAAATATTATCACGCTATTTTTCAATGTACAATCAAGCAACTTGATAATCCAAATCATTTCAACCGCTACCGAAACCATCAATGTTAAAAATGCAAATATCGTATATATAACTTCTATTAAGTTATATTTTAATATAGAACTTGGTTCACTTATAAATTTATGAAGTTTAAGTCTTAAATTAGGATGTCTTAATAAAATACATAATATGAAATATCCATCACTCAATGAAAGTGGACACAAATTAAATACTACCAATCTAAAATTTGATAGAGCAAGTACTTTACATACTTCATTACTTGTTAAGCCAAACATTCCCAATAGCATTAACCCTAGAAGCAAATTAATCTTAACACCTGCAAATAGAATTTTATAAATTTCCTTTCTTTTTAGAGAATAAATATTTTTATTCTTCACATAAAACATTGGAATAAATCCCAAATACAATACAAATGCAATATTATAAGGTTGAATCTTTGCCCTAAGTCCTTCTATTAAATGACCCAACTCATGAAAAACAAACATAATAAGCATTCCAACATTTATTAATATATAAGCAAGCCAATAATTATTTTCACCAGTTTGTTTATAGCTAAACCAATCAGATATTTGTATATCTTTAAATCCTTCAAATCCAGTTATTGCATTCATCAAGAATAAAATTAATATAGCTAGTACTAAAAAAATAATACTACACTTGCCAATAAAATCAGCTTTACGTTTAACCCCTTCTTTATTAATAATGTTTTTAAACTCATAATTTACTAATTTAAGCGATAAACTATCCACTTCATTATATTTAGCTTCTTTAATTTCATCTGCCAAATCCTTATTATCTTGTTTTAAAAATCCCATTGAAACTAACTTATTTAGAACTTTATCTAATTGCTCTTCACCTATACCAGTTTTTTCTATTATATCACTTTTACTATTCTTTCCATTCATTAAACTTATAATTTTATTAAAAGCATTTTCTTGCTTTTCAGGTATCAAGAAAAAAGTATCATTTTCCAAATCCCCTATTATTACTTTTCCATTAGCACTTCTATTTTTAAAAATATCATTAATATATATACTATCTTTTAAAGTTGGGAATTCATTCGCCTCAATCATTATTTCACCCTACTTTTTAAAGCCATAATTTTGAATAGCCAAAGCAAAAATATCTTCCAAAACAGTTTTGCTTATATCACATATTAATTCTGATGGTTTATCTACCTTCTTCGTTGATAAATATCTTGCACCAATGCAGTGACCATAAGATTTCTTGCATATAGGCTTAGCCCAACAATTATTGCAAGTATCATTTTCATTTGCTTTTTTAAGTTTTTGTCTTACCTCTAATAATCTGCTCTTTTGAATTTCTAAATCTGAAGTTGCATGACCTAAAGCAAATTCTTTTTCTCCTATAAACATGAAGCAAGGATATAAGACCCCTCTAACATCTGACGCAATATCTGTATTAGTAGCACCACATCCATTTCCAAAAGTTTCATGTTTCTTGGCTGCTAAAAGTACACTTGCCGCTACTCTTAATCTCACTTTATCGATGCCACTATTAAATTCCTCTTCAATCCATTTATCAAAAAAGTTTAATACGTCCTTTTTATCTAAATTTTTAAGTGATTGATTAAATCCACAAGATGCACAACTATCATCTTCAATCAACGGACTAATATGTATCATATCTGCATCTAATTGCCTTAAGGCTTCTAAAGCATCCATCTTTCCACTATTTTTAAATTGAGTAATATGTTTTTTATTTATAGTTCCTTCAAAAGCCAAAGAAAATTTTCTACCTATTTGATTCATTCTTTCAATTTTACTTTTTACTGTTTCATAAACAGAGCCCTTATTATTTTTGAACACCCTGTTGTAATCATTCACTTCTTTATTTCCATCTAAACTTATAGTTATTGAAGCAAAATAATCATTAAAAAACATAATATCTTCGTCTTCTATTAAGGTTCCATTTGTAACCATTGTATATAGAGGCTTGTCTATACTTAATTTAGAAGCATACTCATTTATCCATTTAACTGCTTCTTTCATTACACTTTTATTTAAAAGAGGCTCTCCACCAAAAAATTGTATAGTAGTAATTCCTTTTGGATAAAGTTCATATGTTCTTTTTATTACTTCTTTAACTGTTTCTAATGACATAACATTTGTTTTTTTGTTCTGTCCATAGCTTCCTTCTTCTGCATAGCAATAGCGACAAGCCAAATTGCAATATTCACTCAAATTTAAAATTAGTCTTTCGCATTTACTTTGATCTTGTTCTTGAATTTTCATAGAAGTATTTGTATTATCTTTGCTAAATATCTGTTGAGCAAATTCATCTAATTGTTTTTCATCCATCAAATCTAATTTTGAATAAAATTCTTTAGGAATTTTATAAAACTTCATTTCATTCATATCTAAAAAATAATATTGATTTTTTTTCTTATATATATGTTTCATAGCCACCTCCTATTTAAGATGTATATTTTTTTAAATTTTATATTTTTTACTTTACACCCTTTTTATTTGTAATTTTTTTATTTTTTATTCTATTATATATAGTAATTTTATTTTTGTAAATGGTTTACACGTAAAAAAATCGATTTTTTTTTACATTATTTTCAAAAATGTAAACTTTAGAAATAATTGGATAATACAATTTTCTCTGGAAGTTAAACTTTGCACCCTTTCTTTTTCAACATTATATAAATATATTTGATTTTTTATTAAAAAAGTGAAATTCCTTTCAATATATTTCATTAAAAGAAATTTTATGCTTTTATTTTATTAATATTTAACATAAAAAATAAGCCAGACATTTCAGGCTTGTTTCTATTCTTTTAACTACCGATCCTAACTTACCAGACTTTGTAGATTTTCTAAATTCTTCTTAAAATGCTTTCTTTGAATCAAAATTAAATTTCTTTAATCTTTGTTGATTTCCTTTTTGGAGCTCTTGAAACTTTTATTAAATACTATAAAAAAACATTACTGGAAAACAAAATTTCCAGTAATATTTTTCAACTTAACAAAGCTTTTCATTAAATATTCCATCAAGATTAAGCTTAGATATTCTATTATTAATTTCCTTTATATCAGTTGTATAAAGCCCTAACTCTTGCATTCTTTTAAAATATCCTGCTCCTGCAAAAGTATATCTTTGCTTTCTTCCTTCCCTTGATTTAGACTTTTCATTTTCATATGAAATAATATCTCCAATTGCAATAGAAGTTGGTAAAATTAAAAGAGGCATTCCAAGAGCTAATCTCACTGCATTATGCCCAGCCAAAGCACCAGTACATATTGCCTCTGTATGTCCAACAAAAAGTCCACTTTTCTCACCAGCACAGAAAAGATTGTCTATTCCACATACTTTCATATCATTTGTCCTTGGTGCAACTGATAAATATCTCATTGAATTACCCTTGCTTCCTGCATATGGATCAACATACTTAGCATGTTCTAAACCTTTTATCTTTCTCAACTTCTCAAGAGGATAATAAGTTGTCATTAGCTTAGCATGACCAGTATCTAAAAGCACGATATTTTCAGCAAATTCTTTTAGAGCATACTGCTGACATACTTTTGATTTTAACTTGTCATAATTAACGTCTTCTTTTGGAACTTGCAAAACAACTACTCCAGTTTCATCAAGTTGCTTATTTATTTCATCTGATAAACTTTCTTTTGCAAGTTTACATGAGCCAGACATTGCACCTAAAGCATCCTCTGCCCTTTCTCCTTGAATATCTTGTACTCCACATCTCTGACTTATACTTATTCTTGGTCCAAAAGCTGGACATCTTAAAATACACATTGAACATCCATTTCCATATCTCAAACAATTACCCATAGGTCCTGTTGTTCCTGTTGTTTCAATAAATATATCTCCTTCCACATAAGTATCATCAGCTAAATATATTCCTTTTATTTTATGACCATCAAACTTCACATCAGTAACTCTTTGTTCCATATAAAGATTAATTCCCATTTCGATCAAATAATCTCTAACATGTCCTTCTATTCTATTAACATCATAAAGAGTAGCATGGTCATGCCCTGGAAATTTTATATTCCTATGCTTACTTATTTTATCTGTGATTTTAATCAAATCACCACCGCCAAGAGCTATTAGTTCCTCTGAAGCTGTATATCTTCCATTGTTTCTCATAATTCCGCCAACATTACCAAGTCCTAAAAGCAAGTCTGTTTTTTCATATATAGAAACGTCTGCTCCAGCTTTTTTGGCACTAATTGCAGCCGAGCAACCCGCCCAGCCTCCGCCAATAATAATAACTTTCATATATATCTTCTCCCCTCAAATATGCTACGTGGATCACCTTGTAATTTACAAAACCTTTTTACTTTATGTCCTGCAAATCTAGCTGTACACGCCCCACATACACCTTCTCCACAGCACATCTTAAAATTATTGCAACATGAAAGTTTAATATCATCTCTTTCTAATTCATGCAAATATTCTATAACACTATAAGTCAAAATATCTGCACCTGCTAAGTGAATAAGTTTAATATCTTTATCTTTAATAGAATTACCGATTATAAACTTTCCTTCTTCAGATAATTTTCCTTTATTTAAAAGATTTGTTTCTTTTATAGATACATCAAATTTATCTAAAAATTCCTTTGCAAAATTTTGTTTGAAAGGACTTGTATCTATATATACATCAACTTCACTTTCATTATTTCTTAACTTTCTTATGACTGGAAGCATAGGGGCAAGTCCAATTCCTCTTGCTAGTACAAGACAATTTTCCTTTTTAGCTTTAGTTATATTATCTAAACCAAATACACCATTCCAATATGGTCCTCTAATAACTATATCTTCATTAACTTTTATATCTTCAAGCTTTTTAGTTTTAATTCCTCTAATTTCAATAGCCACTGTTATTATATTTTTTTCAATATTAGAGTCCATTATTGAAATAGGAATATCATAAAAATAATTTTCATCAGTTCGTATAAATATAAAACTTCCTGGTTTAACTAAGTCTAATGCTAGTTTATGCGGAACTTCAAACCTAATCATCTTAAGGTTATCATCAATATTTTTAACTTCTACTACTTTACAGCTTACAGCCTTTCTTCCTTCCTTTGCCTTTAGACCATTATTTCTAAACTCTTGATAAACACATACACCTTTCCAATTTACACAATCACAAAAGGTATTTCCATGAAGTTGAGAACATATTATACATTCACCTGATTCTGCAAGCTTACATGGACAGTATTCTGTGCCACAATCAATACAGTCCATCTTTTCCTTATTCATTAAGTACTCCTTCTAAGAAATTACTTCCTTATACTAAAGTATTTTGCTATATTATAAAATGTTACATCAATATCCCTTAATTTCATTCCTATTCTTTATAAAAAGTTATATAATATAAGTATATAATACAAAAAGGAGAGATAAATAGATGAATCTTGGTAGAAATGACTCTTGTTGGTGTGGCAGTGGAAAGAAATATAAAAAATGCCATTACGATTTTGACGAAAAAATTGAAGCTTTTAAACTTAAAGGCTGCATAGTTCCTTCTAGAAAAATGATTAAAAATAAGGAACAAATCGAAGGAATTAGAGAAAGTGCTAAAATAAATACAGGAGCATTAGACTTAGTAGCAAAAAATATAAAAGCTGGTATGACTACAGCTGAAATAGATAAATTAGTTCATGATTTTACTGTAGAACATGGTGCTATCCCAGCTCCACTAAACTTTGAAGGTTTTCCAAAGAGCTGTTGTACATCAATAAACGATGAAATTTGTCACGGTATTCCTAGTGATGATGTAGTTCTTAAAGAGGGGGACATCATAAATGTTGATGTTTCTACCATCCTTAACGGATATTATTCAGATGCATCAAGAATGTTTATGATAGGTAATGTACATCCTGAAATGGAAAAGCTAGTTAAAGTTGCAAAAGAAACTTTAGATGCTGGACTTAAAGCAGCTAAACCTTGGGGATTCCTAGGTGATATTAGTGAAGCATGTCAAAAAGTTGCAGAATCTAATGGTTATTCTATTGTACGTGAATTTGGTGGTCATGGTGTCGGAATAGAATTCCACGAAGATCCTTTTGTTCCTCATATAGGTAAGGCAGGTACTGATATGTTACTTGTTCCTGGTATGATATTTACTATTGAACCTATGGTTAATATGGGTGAACCTGATTTATTCATAGATGAAGATAATGACTGGACTGCTCTAACTGAAGATGGTATGCCTTCAGCTCAATGGGAATATACAGTTCTAATAACTGAAGATGGTGCTGAAGTTTTAACTTACTAAAACTAAAAAAATCCTATAAAGTTTTCACACTTTACAGGATTTTTTTCTTTAATAACCTTGTGCCTCTTCGTTATTAAATATTTTTATTATTCTACTTGTTCCAAGTCTTGATGCTCCAATATTTATAAATTCTTCAGCAGTATCTAAATCTTTAACTCCTCCTGCTGCCTTTATCTTAACATTTGGTCCAACATATTTTGCAAAAAGCTCTAAATCTTCTTTAGTCGCTCCACCTGTTCCAAAACCAGTTGAAGTTTTTATAAAATCTGCTCCTGATTTTGTTACAACTTCACACATCTTAATTTTCTCTTCTTCTGTTAAGTAACATGTTTCAATAATTACCTTAAGAATCTTAGAACCACATACTTCTTTTAAAGTTCTTATTTCATCTTCAACCAAATCATATTGTTTATCTTTAACCATTCCAAGGTTAATTACCATATCTATTTCGTCTGCTCCATTTTGTAGGGCATCCTTTGTTTCAAAAGCCTTAACAGCTTTAGTCATATATCCATTTGGAAACCCAATAACTGTGCAAATAGCTAACTTATCTCCCACATATTCTTTTGCTCTTTTAACATATGATGGTGGAATACATACTGAAGCTGTTTTATATTTCATTCCTTCATCACATATTTTTTTAATTTCTTCCCAAGTACTAGTTACAGTCAGAAGAGTATGATCCACTGTGCTTAATATTTTTTCTCTATTCATTAGTATCTCTCCTTATTCTATTTCTCATTATAAGATTAACAAATTATTGCACTTTCTGCAATAATTATAGCTTCACCTCAAACTGCATATCTTCTTTATTAAAAGTATACTCTTCATATTTTTTTACTAATTCTCTTATCGCCATATTATCAAATGCCATACTTTCTTTCACATGATTGTATATTTTTTCTGTAACATTCCATCTATCTGGACAATCAAGAACCACGATTATTATATCTTTTCCATCGTCATTCACAGAAGAAACTAAACATTTTCCAGCTTGACCTGTATAACCAGTCTTAACGCCATTAGCCCCTGGTATTTTCCATAATATCTTATTTATATTATTGTAATCTCTTGTAAAATTATATTTGTTTTTTGAAATTAATTTTGTCCCTACTACTTCTCTGAAAGTTTCATATTCCATACCTTTTGCTGTTAGTAAAGCTAAATCATACGCTGAGGAATAATGTTCTCTAGAATCAAGTCCATGAGGTGATTCAAAATGAGAATCAATAATTCCAATACTTACTGCATAATGGTTCATAATATCTGCAAATCCTTCTACTGAACCTCCAATTCCTTCTGCTAAAGTTATAGCCGCATCATTTCCAGACTTATACATAAGCCCATATAATAATTCTCTTATTGTAATTTCTTCACCAGCTTTATACCCAACCTTAGAACCTCTTATACTAGCTGCATCTTTGCTTACAGTAAATTTTTCATCTAAATTTCCTCGTTCTACAGCAATTAACGCTGTTAATATTTTTGTTGTACTAGCCATTGGAACTAAATCATATGCATTTTGTTCAAAAAGAACCTGTCTACTCTCTCTTTCCATAGCTATTGCATGATGAGCATTAACCCTAAACTTGTCTTTTTCATATCCATAGCAATATTGACTAGAACTATTTAGAATCAAAATAAATGCTAATATACTAATCACTATATTTTTTAATTTCATAATCATCACCTTCTAATTTCTACTACATAATGTAGTTTGTCTTTTTTATATCAATTTAATACCTTATCCATCAATTTTTATTGTTTATTTTCCTTCGAAAAGGTAATAATAAGAATGTTATATTTTAGGGAGGAATAATATGAAAGTTTTTCTAATTGTAATCTTCTTTATTTTAGCTCTCTTATTTATTCCAATTCCTTTTAAATTAAAGGTGCATTTTTCTAATGATAATATTTATATAAAACTTTATAACTTTACTATTTATAAGAAAGCTGCAAACAATACTTCTAATGATAATGCCTCAAAAAATAAAGCAGCTAAAATGAAGAAAAAAAGCAAAAAAAATTCCCTTTCTACTAAAGGAAAGATAAAATTAATTTCTTCAATAAAGGAAAATAAATTTAAACCAAACCTTTATATTGAAGGATTTTTTAAATATTCTTTAGATGATGCTGCAATTACTGCTATATCCTTTGGAATTATTAATACTTATGCACCACTATTAACATGGATTTTAAGCATAGTTTTTAAAATAAAAAAATTCAAACTTCCTATAACACCTTTATTTAAAGACTACCTTTTTATCTATTCTGAAATTAATTGTATATTTACCATTTCAATAGCTAAAACTATATTTATAGTAATTTTATTGACTAATAATTATATAAAAATTAAAGGAGATGAACTCGAAAGAGAAAAGATATGAGCATAGAACATCCAGTAGATAATTTAATGAAAAGTACAATGGAAAATCTAAAAGACATGATAGATGTAAACACAGTTATAGGTGATACTGTCCAAACTCAAGATGGTGGATGCATAATTCCAATTTCAAAAGTAAGCTTTGGTTTTGCATCAGGAGGTACTGAATTCAGCAACAATAATCTTAATCAAGAAGCAAAATATCCTTTTGGTGGAGGATCTGGTGCTGGAGTCAGTGTAAAGCCTATTGCCTTCTTAGTAGTAAAAAATGATAAAATAAGACTTCTTCCTGTAAATGCAGATAATACCTATGATAGAATAGTAGACACTGTGCCTCAAGTTCTTGATATGGTAAAAGATTTTTTAAAAAAGAACAAAAACTCTAATGAGGATAAAGAAGATAGCGTTGAACAAACTCAATTTGATTCTTCAATACTATCTAGCGAACTTAATCACAAATAAAAAAATTACAGCTGCAAACTTTTCAAAAATTAGCAGCTGTATTTTTTATTCTCCATCTTTATCAGCAGCTGCTTCTGCAGCTTCTCTAGCTTCTTCCTCTTCTAAAATAAATAAATCAAGAGAAGGAAGTTCATTTAGACCATTTAAATTAAACTGTCTTAAAAACTCTTCTGTAGTTCCATATAATATAGGTCTTCCTGGCACTTCAAGTCTTCCAACTTCTTTAATAAGGTCCCTTTCAACAAGTTTTTGAATAGCACTTTCTGATTTAACTCCTCTTATTTCATCAATATCAATTCTTGTAATTGGCTGTTTATAAGCAATAATTGCAAGACTTTCTAAAGAAGCTTGAGATAATGACTGTCTTTTATTTTTCTTTAAAAGCTTTTGTATATAGTCACCATACTCATTTTTAGTCACAAGCTGATATGCTCCATTTATAGTTATAAGTTTTATACCACGCTCTATAAACTTATAATCTTCCATAAGTTCCTCAATTACATCCTTTGCATAATTTACATTCACTTCTAAATGAGATGCTATGTCCTTAAGTTCTAAAGGCTCCCCACTTACAAATAATAAAGCTTCAATGATGGCTTTTAATGTACTTCTATTAGATACTTCCTTAAATTCAAATTGTCCACTTTCAAAATTATTCACCTTCTGGCCACCTTTCAATTATTATGTTACTGAAATTGCTCGATTGATATACTCTTACAACCTTCTGTTTAATAAGTTCTAAAAGAGCAAGGAATGTAACAACACATTCAATTTTACATTCACATTCAGCTACAAGATCATCAAATTCAACTACTGTTCCTGGCTCAATTCTTTTTGTCAACATTTCAATTTTATCTTCAACTTTATATTTATCAATATATATTTTCTTTTCAATAACATTAGCTTTGTTCTGCTTATTTCTATAAATCTCTAATAAATTATTAAATATATTATATAAATCTAATAAAGTTACATTTTTCAATATATCTTCATTCTTAGTTTCCACTTTTACTTCTTCAATTATTTCAGGCTTTTTAGTATATATAGAACCCACATTAGAGTATCTCTCTCTAAAAAAGTTAGTTGACTCTTTAATTTTCTTATAAAGAATAAGTTTTTCTAATAACTTCTTCTCTATATCTTCATCATTCTCTTCATCTTCCTGTTTCTTTGTCTTTGGAAGTAACGTCTTTGACTTTATTTCTATAAGTGTTGCTGCCATAACTATGAATTCAGATGTTATATCTAAATCCATTTCTTTCATTCTATCTAAATACTGAAGATATTGATTAGTTATTTTATATATCTCAACATTATAAATACTCATTTGATTCTTTCTTATTAAATGAAGTAATAAATCAAAGGGACCCTCGAAATTATCTATTTTTATTTTTGGTAATTCCAACTTTTCTTCACCTTTTCCTCAATTTAATTTAGACCTACATTATATTATAATATAAAATTATTATTCTTAAAATATAAAAATAAAAGTATTAGTAATATGATTTTAAGTATAGAAAATCATATTACTAATACTTTTTCTTAAGCTTTTTTATCATATAGAGGATGCTACTTACATCGTAAAATTCACTATATATGCAGCCTCCCCTTAATGTTTAATTAAATAAATTTTTTATACTATATTTTATAGTATCAAATAATCCACCTTTTTCAATATTTCTATCACAATATACTTCTACTTCTCCAACCTTTTCATTATCTAAATATACTTCGCATTTTCCAACTATGTCTCCTTCTTTATATTCAGATTGAAGTGTATCAATAACTATTTTCTTTTCAAGTTCTTCATTAGCTCCTTTAGGCACTACTACCTCAAGATCTTTGCATGCTTTTGCAATAAAGAATCTTTCTGTTTTTTCACCCATATATACTGTATCTACATCTTCGCCTTCTTCAACTAACTTCTTTCCTTGATATTTAGAAAAACCATGATTTAACAATATTCCAGCATCTCTATTTCTAATCTTATAAGAAGGTGCTCCCATTATTACTGCAAGCATTCTTACTCCATTTCTTTTTGCAGTTGCTGATATACAATATTTTGCTTCACTTGTATATCCAGTTTTTAAACCATCACATCCTTCAAAAAATCTTACAAGTTTATTGTGATTTACAAGTTCTATTGGACTCTTTCTTCCTTCAGATATTGTTTCCATATATATTCCTGAATATTTTAATATAGTTGGATGTTTTAAAAGTTCATTAGACATAATAGCTATATCTCTTGCTGTAGACATATGACCTTCTGCTGGAAGACCATTACAATTTTTGAATGTAGTATTTTTCATTCCAAGTTCACTTGCTCTATTATTCATCATTTCAACAAAATCAGCTTCACTACCACCTAAATATTCAGCAATAGCTACTGCTGCATCATTACCTGATGCTATAGCTACTCCTTTAAGTAGTTCTTCCAAAGTACGTACTTCTCCAGTTTCTAAAAGCATTGTACTTCCACCCATTTTTTTAGCATTTTCACTACAAGTCACTTTATCTTCTAAAGATACTTTACCACTATCTATTGCTTCCATTGCAAGAAGCATTGTCATAACTTTAGTTACAGATGCTGGAGCAAATTTCTCATCAATGTTTTTTTCATATAATATCTTTCCCGAAATTGGCTCCATAAGAAGTGCCGATTTTGCTTCTATCTCATTTTCTCCTCTCTTTTTTTGTTCTTCTGATTTTATATTCTTTTCCTCTGCTATTGTTTCTTCTTCTTCTTCTTCTTCTTTTTCATCCTCTTCTAATAATGCCTCTTCCTCTTCGTCCTCTTGCTCTATCGCAAAAGTAATATTTCCTTTAGGAATAAACAAAAAACTTAATATAAATATTAGCAATATTGACAGAAACTTTATGTATTTCTTTTTCATTAATCTGCCTCCTTTCAAGGATTATTATTTCCATAAACAAAAAAAATATCACTTGTAAGTGATATCCTTATTTTTTATGTGCTTATTATTTTAGAAGCTTATTATCTAAAATATTTTACACTAAAAAAACCGTCCTTATTTTCCAAAATAAAGACGGTTTCTTAATCTATTTTTTTCGTAATATTTTATTTTATAATATTATAAATCAAAGGAATTTCATTAATATATGACTCTGAAATTTCTATTTCTTTTAAAAGTTTCGCTGCTGCTTTTTCTCCTTTTTCTTTTGAATTAGCATATATAGTAGCTAATACATCTCCAACCCTTACTTTATCTCCTCTTTTTTTAGCAAATACTATTCCTACTGCTAAATCTATTACACTATCCTTATTAGCTCTTCCTGCTCCAAGTTCCATGGCTGTAATTCCAACAGCTTCCGCTTCTATCTTTGAAATAGTTCCATTTTTTAAAGCTTTTACTTCAATCTCAAATTCAGCTTTAGGGAAAAGATTAGTATCATCAACCATCTTTTCATTTCCACCTTGAGCTTTTACAAATTGCTTAAGCTTTTCTATAGCACTTCCATCTTCAATTGTTTTTAGAAGCATTTTCTTACCTTCTTCAAAATCATTTGTCTTATTTGCAATAATAAGCATATTACTTCCTATAGTAAGTGCAAGTTCTAATAAATCTTTAGGTCCATTTCCTTTTAAAGTTTCTATCGCCTCTATAACTTCTAATGAATTTCCTACTGCAAAGCCTAAAGGCTGATCCATATCAGAAATTACTGCAATAGTTTTTCTCCCTAAATGATTACCTATTTCAACCATTTCTTTTGCTAAAGCTTCAGCATCTTCACGTGTTTTCATAAAAGCTCCATCTCCAACCTTTACATCTAACACAATACCATCTGCTCCTGAAGCAATTTTCTTACTCATAATACTTGAAGCAATTAATGACATATTATCAACTCTAGCTGTAACATCTCTCAAAGCATAAAGCTTTTTATCAGCTGGTGCAAGATTCGCTGTCTGGCTTGCAATTGCTATCCCTATATTATTTACATTATTAATAAAATCCTCTTCACTTAATTCTACTGAAAAGCCATCAAAAGATTCCAACTTATCAATAGTACCTCCAGTATGACCAAGACCTCTTCCTGACATCTTAGCTACTGGAACACCACATGCTGCAACCATTGGTGTAAGAACTAAAGATATACTGTCACCTACTCCTCCTGTAGAATGTTTATCTACTTTAATTCCTTTTATTTTATCTAAATTTAAAGTATCTCCTGACTTAACCATAGCCATAGTTAAATCAGCAGTTTCTCTCTTATTCATTTTTTGAAAATATACAGCCATCATTAATGCTGATACTTGATAATCAGGTATATCTCCTTTTGTAAAACCTTCTACAAAGAAATTAATCTCTTCTGTAGAAAGTTCTTCTCCTCTTTTTTTCTTAGAAATTAAATCGTACATTCTCATAAAACTTCATCCTCCGCATTAAATTATCATATCTTTAAAAGACTCACCATTTAAGTTATTATCTACATCTAGATAATCCAATATAGTCTTTCCTATATCAGTAAATGATTTTCTCACACCTATATTAATTCCTTTTTTAATATTTTTACCATATACTAATATTGGTATGTATTCTCTTGAATGATCTGTACTTTCAGTTGTAGGATCACATCCATGATCTGCAGTAATAATTAGCATATCATCATCTCTAAGCTTAGAATATATTTCTTCTAATCTTGAATCAAAATCTTCAATAGCTTTTCCATAACCTTTTGGATCATTTCTATGACCATATAGCATATCAAAATCAACTAAATTAGTAAAAATCAATCCATCATTTATTGTATCCATATATTCAAGGGTTTTATCCACTCCATCCATATTACCTTTTATATGAACTGCATCAGTTATTCCCTTTCCATTATAAATATCCTCTATTTTTCCTACAGCAGCTACATGTTTGCCACTTTCTTTAATATATTCAAGCATTGTCTTTCCAAATGGATCTAATGCATAATCTCTTCTATTACTTGTTCTCTTAAAGTTTTCAGACCCAGTACCTATAAAAGGTCTAGCAATTACTCTTCCTACACACTTATCTCCAACAAGCATCTTTCTTGCAATATCACACATTTTATACAAATTGTCAAGCCCTATTTTTTCTTCATGAGCTGCTATTTGGAACACACTATCAGCAGAAGTATATATAATAGGATATCCAGTTTTTAATTGTTCTTCACCTAATTCTTCTATAATAGCAGTACCAGATGCCACCTTATTTCCCAAAACTCCTTCTACTCCTGTTTTTTGCATAAATTCTTTTATAATTTCATCTGAGAAACCATTTGGATAAGTGTTTAATGGCTTATCTAAAATTACTCCTCCAATTTCCCAATGTCCTGTAACTGTATCTTTTCCAATTGATTTCTCCATTGATTTTCCATAAGAACCTATAAGATTCTCTTCTTTACCTAAATTTTTTACCCCATCTATATTACCAAACCCTAGTTTTTTTAGATGAGGTATATTTAATCCACCATTCGCTTGCCATACATGATCTAAAGTATGGCTTCCATTATCACCAAATTTCTCTGCATCAGGAAGTTCTCCAACTCCTAAACTGTCTAATACTATTAATATTGCTCTTTTCATAATGTTAATCTCCCTTCAATCATTAGCTAAATTATTTAAATCAAGCTCTTGGATGCGATTTTTTATATATTAAATTAATTTTATCACTATTTATTATTTCATAATAAGTATCCATATATGTCAATACTTGATTACCTAAAAGTTTTTGTACAGCACGTACATTTGCTCCATTTTGAAGCATATGTACTGCAAATGAATGTCTAAAAGTATTTAAATTTACATCCTTATTAATTCCCGCTTTATGAGAGTATTCCTTTACAATTCTCCATATGCCTTGTCTTGTAAGCTTATGTCCATTTAAGTTTACAAAAAGATTATTAACACCTGTTTCTGCCACTCTATCTCTAATTTTCAGATATTCTTCAATCGCCTTACATGCACTCCTGCCAATAGGTATTAATCTTTCATAATGTTTATTGTCTGTACATTTCACAAAAGATAAGTCCAAATTTACATCATCAACATTTATTCCAATAAGTTCTGACACTTTCATTCCTGTTGCATACATAAGTTCAAGAAGAGCATTGTCACGGATTCCTTTTATTCCATCCTTATCAACTGATCTTATTATTTTATCAACTTCTTCTACAGTTAGAATTTGTGGCAATTTTTTTGTATCTTTATTACTTTTATAAGTAATCTTAGGTATATCATTTACTAATGAACGGCTCTTAAGATAACCGTAAAAACTCCTAAGACTTATAACTATTCTATTTATAGATCTTTCTGATTTTCCTTGGTTTAAGAGATGTTGAATATACGCCATTACAGCTTTATTATCAGAAGCATATAAATCCATTGCTTCTTTATTAAGATATTTTGTATATAGATTTACATCTGTAACATAAGCATATATAGTATTTTCACTCTTGTCATTTTGTTCTAAATATTTCTTATAGTCATTTATGATTTCAATCACTTTAAACTTCTCCTACACCATTACTAATTTAATTCGCCATTTATTAACCTTTTCCCTTTATTTAATCTAATGTTTATAACTTTTTAAGAATATAATTTACATACCACAAATTTTATTATACTTGGACATATATATGTTTCTATTAATATTGCAATTATAAAAAATCCTGTTATAAGAATCATAACATTTATAAATGATTTAACATCTAAATTCCTATTAGCAAAATTTTTAAAAAATCTATTTTTAAACTTTTCAACTGATAATTGTAATGCTACAACACTTAATACCATTAAACATGGTATATATAACAAATTTTGAAAAACAGTAGATGATAAAGCTAGTAAAAAGCCTTTTCCTTCAAATGTAGCTAATAAAAAAGTAAATGTATAACCTAATGTAAATCCTTTTATAAAATCAATAATTAGAATAACCGGAGTTCCTATAAATGTAAAACCACATAGTATTATTGGAATAATGAAATATAAATTTTTCTTTATTACATTCAACAGTAAACTATTGTAATTTACGTTTTTATCAGAAATACTATTTGTAAATGTGGTAAAATAACTAGTCAAGTCATCTTTATTTGTAGTATTCATGTATTTCACTGTATAAGTTCCAATTACTATTCCCACACAAAATAGTATAAGTACAACAACATAATATCCTCTATTTTCTCTAAATGTATCATTAATTTTTTCTATTAACTTTTTCATCGCTTAATCCTCCTATCGTATCTCTAAATAATATTATGATTACTCTACTAAAATTATGCCTACCCTTAAGATATAATTATTTCTGAAATAGCAAAAGTTTTAAATTTCCTATACGCTAAAAAACTCTGCAATAAATAATACATTAAATATTATTTATGCAGAGTTTCTATTTTAAAGATAAATTAATATTACAAATACATAAGTGCTGATATAGTTTTTGCATCCACAATAATGCCTTCTTTTATCATATTCTTAATATCTTTAATTTTAAAAGGACAAACTTCAATGAATTCATCATCATCGCCACCCTTTACCCCTTTATTCAATTCTGTAGCCTTATAAAGATATATTTTTTGATCTGTAAAACCTGCTCCAGTATATATGCATCCTAAACTTTCAATTTTACCAGCCTTATATCCCGTTTCTTCTTCTAATTCTCTTAAAGCAGCATCTATAGGTTTTTCTGCTTTTTCTAATTTTCCAGCAGGTATCTCATATAAACTTTTACCCACTGCTATTCTAAATTGCTTTACCAAAAGTATAGTTTCATCATCTATAAATGCCAATAATGCTACAGCTCCTGGATGTCTTACAATATCTCTAAATGCTTCATTATTGTCTGGAAGCTTAACTTTAACTCTTTCTATATTTAAAAAATCCCCTTTATATATCATTCTTTTTTCTATTATTTCTTCTATTAATTCCATAACGTACCTCCTAATACTCTATCTTCTTTAAAGTATAGCAAAGTTATTAATTTTTAAAACACATACTATTTATTCTACATAAATATAAAACTTATTTAAAGGTACATTATATATTTTTAAAATGTCTATAACAGAATCTCTAAAATCATTCTCTATAGACTCTTTTAGGACAACATTATCAGCATATATTTCATCATTCTTTTTATTATTTTTATTGTTTTTATAATTCTTTGTTAATATATCTGCTGCCTTTACAGTAAGTTCCTTCCAGTCACTTACTTCTACATAATAATTATCTATTTTAAAAGCTTTTGGACTTTTTGATGTAAAATCTTCTGTAATACATATTTGATTCATTGGAAGCTTCTCTTTATTTTTTTCTATAACTTCTTCTTGTTCTTTATAAGAAGTTTCTTGTTTGGAATTTTTCTCATTATAACTTTCTTCAATCCATGAAACATAATCTTTAATTTTTTCAACTACCTGATATATTTTAATAGATTTATCTCTATAATCCTGACTTAATTTAAAATTTCTAGAATCCTTTATAACTATGCTCGATCTGTCTTCAATATAATCAATTGTATTTTCTAATGTATCAGTAAGATTAATTAATGAATCTCTTATATCAAATCCAATATCAGAAAAGTTGTCAATGATATACTTTGTAATATTTCTATCTATCATTATCACATCATCTTTTTTACTTTCTACCTCTTTATCCAACTGTGTTTCTTCATCTTTCACATTATTCAATTTATTAAAAAAACCTGCTTTAACCACATTACATCACCTTATCTTCCTATGTCATAACTCATATGTAAAATATTACCATTTATTTTTTATAAAATCAACCTTTATTCTAAAAATATAAAACAATACTATTTTTTAAGTTATCTTATAAACAAAGTTAAATTGTCTAGATTTATATAATACCTCCAAAGTAAACTTTAATCATTTAACATGTCTACTTTAGAGGTATAATATGACACTACGAAAATAATTCACCAAGATATAATCTTACTTTTTAGTATTTTCTGCAAACACATCAATACCACCTTCAGTAATCTTCACCTTTCCTTGTGAATTAGGATTAGTTATAAGGTTATTGTCTACTAAAAAAATAATAGTTCTACTTATATTACTTCTATTAACCTTGTGCTTTGTTTTCAAGCAACTCTTATATATATCCTCTACTCCCATCCACTTATCTTTATTTTGTATCAATGCTCTAAGAACATTTTTCTGTGTTATATTTAAAACCATAGTAATCCCCCCCCAATATAATGTATAAAAGTTTTTAGTCATTTATTCATTAATTATTGGAGCATAATTATGTTCATTCAATAAAATCAGCTTTAACATATGATGCATCTTAAAAAGGATGTCTTGATTTTTTTCAAAACATCCTTGTTAAATCTATACATATACTATTTCTTCATTTTTCAAAACATTAACCTCTATAAACTCACACACTAGCTCTTTTACCTTATTTTTTTGTGCTATGCATGACATATGCTTTCCATTCAACATTTGCATTTTTGAATCTTTTATCGCTTCATGAAGTTTCTCTGAATACTCAGGAATAGCTATTACTTCATCGTTTCCTGTTATAATTAATGCTGGTACTTTTATATCTTTTATATTGTCTTCAATATTTATATATTCATCAATCAAAAAATCTGCTATTGAAACACCATTTGGTTCCATCGTTTTAAGTGCATTCATAACATCATCATTATCATTATCTCCTGATGCACTCAACAAATATTCTAAATCTATAACACCATTTCGAATTTTTTTCATGAATTCTTTATCAAGTTTATACCAATTAGCAGATGAATTTAATGCTACAATTCCCTTTACAGACTTTAAATTTAAAGAAGCTATTTTTAAAGCTAATGTTCCTCCCAAAGAATGTCCTATTAAAACAACATTAGATAATCTATTTACAATATTACATATAGCTTCTACATAATTGTCAAAATTGTACCCTGTATTTTTTGAATCGCCATGCCCTGGCAAATCAATCAAGTAGCAGTTATAATCTTCAAACATCTTTGCTAAAGGTTCTAAAAATTTTCTATTGCAACCTGTTCCATGTATAAACACCAAATTTATACTACTTTCTTTTTTAGCTTCAATAAAATCATAATTAATCTCAACTTTATTACACATAATACAATTTCCTCCTAACATTATAAATAAAAATTCTTTATACTATCTATAAATTGTTATAGACAAATTGTATAACACTTGTTAACACTTTGTAAAGATTCTCCATATTATCATCAATATGTATGCAAACACACTTAATTCCCACTTATTTATGCATTATATTTAATAAATCAATGCAAATCCACATATAATCAATTCCTTTTATGTAATATATTCGAAGTTTGCTTAATTCATTTTTAGAAAAATTATTGTTTTTTCATCGAATAATGACTTATTTTTTTATTCTCTAGACGTTAAAAAACACTGTTGAAATTTTTTTCATTATCAACAGTGTTCCTTAATATAAAAAATTTTAACATTAATTCTATAGTTAATTTGTATATGACTAAAAGCCATTAACTTATCTTAAAATTTATAATTAACTCACTTTATTTTTTAATCTTAGCTTATCTGCAATAATTGCTATAAATTCTGAGTTTGTTGGCTTACCTTTGTCTCCATGTACAGTATAACCAAATAATTTATTTATTGCTTCTACTTGTCCTCTTCCCCATGCAACTTCTATAGCATGTCTTATCGCTCTTTCTACTCTTGAAGCAGTTGTATTGTACTTTTTAGCTATTGAAGGATATAATTCCTTTGTTACAGCTGATAACAATTCCATATCATTAACAACCATAGTTATAGCTTCTCTTAAATACATATATCCCTTTATATGAGCTGGAACTCCAACTTCATGTATAATGCTTGTTATTTCAGTTTCCAAATCAATTGGTCCTCTGCTTGTTGCAGCAGCTTCTCTTTGAATAATTGGCATTTGTGGAGCTTTTTGTGCTACTACTTCTGATGCTTCAACAGTACTAAACATTTCTCTAATTCTCTTTGTAAAAATATCCATATCAAAAGGCTTAACTACATAATAGTCTGCACCTAATGTTATTGCTTGTTGAGTAATTTTATCTTGTCCAACTGCAGATAATACTATAACTCTTGGCATCTTTTCTAGATTCATACTGTTTAATCTCTCTAATACTCCTAATCCATCTAAATGTGGCATTATTATATCTAGCACTACTAGATCTGGTTGTTTTTCCTCAATAAGTTCTAAAGCTTCTCTTCCATCTTTTGCTATTCCTGTAACTACAATATCTTTTTGATTTAACAAATAGTCATTTAGTATGCTACAGAATTCCTTGTTATCATCAGCTATAAGTACTGATATCTTTGAATCTTCCATGTATTTCTCCCCTTTATCCAATATTTACTATCATAAGCAATGCTTTTATTTTTCAAAACATCTGAATACGCCATACAACACTACAGTAAATTATATTCGACAAATGAAGAAGAATTCCTCCTCCAAAAAGTAATTATCGGTTTTCTTCTTACATACATCCTCTATAATAGCATATTACTGAAATTTATGATAGTACTTCTTTTAATGTAGAAACCCTTTTATACTTTTATTTCTTCCACTATTTGTAAATTATACACCATTATTTATTATTCGTAAATAGCTTTTATGAAAGTTTTTCTTTTTTTAGATATCTAGATTTTTTTCTATTAACAAAGTTAATCAGGCATACAATGACAGCAAAGTAAAGTTCTCTAACTTTATTTATATTTATCAATCTATTTTTACAATTTAGATTAATCAGCAGTACTATTTTTTAATTTATTATTCCAACATCCTCCAACATCCAATCTATATATATTCCATATCCCACATCCGGTTTATTAATCAGTACATGAGTAACAGCTCCAATTATCTTATTATTTTGAATTATAGGACTTCCACTCATTCCTTGCACTATTCCTCCTGTTTTTGCAAGTAAATCTTCATCTGTAATCTTTATAATCATGCTTTTAGGCCCAGGCTGATCTTGTTGAAAAAGCTTAACAATCTCTATTTCATATTCATTTGGACCGTATTCATCTATAGTTGTAAAAATTGTTGCTTTACCTAATACTATTTCATCTCTAGTTGCTACATGCATTGGCTCATGTTCTAAATAATCGCATGTATTTTTGTTACCTTCCCCAAAAATCCCACATTGAGTATTTTTATCAATTTTACCAATTGGATTTTCTTCATCTTGAAATATTCCTCTAAGTTCTCCTGGTGATCCTTTTTCACCTTTTCTAACACTAATTATTGAAGATTTTAAAAGATCTCCTTCCTTTATTACAAAAGGCTCATTTGTTTCGCCATCTGTAACAGGATGACCTAAAGCTCCAAATTTACCTGTTTTTTTATCATAAAAAGTCATAGTTCCTACACCTGCAGTTGAATCTCTAACCCATAATCCTATTTTATATCCATCATTTTTTTCATTTATTAATTCTACTTCCTTTTCAAGTTTTTTCCCATCTCTTATTATATTTATTTTCACTATTTTACTTTCTGAATCTTTTATCTTATCTATTAATTCTTTTGAAGTTTCAACTTTATCGCCATCTACATCTAATATTATATCCCCTATTTCGATTCCAGCTATTTTAGCAGGACTTTCTTTTATTTCGTTATCAATTTTAACATTAGAATATCCTACAACAAGAACACCTTCAGATGAAAGTTTTACTCCAATACTATTTCCTCCAGGCACTATTTCCATATCATTCATATTTTTCAAATCAACTGATTTTATTGGCAATACTCCCAAAAAATTAAACTTGACTTTTGAATCTTTATACTTAATATTTGTTAAAGGCGAGACATCTTTTAGAGTAGCTACTACTTGCAATTCATTTTCTGTGTAAATACAATCTGGCACATCTCTAATAGAGAGACAAACATATAATGCCAAAATAACTATAGGAGTTACAAATAAACTTATTACTTTTAACACTCTTTTTTTCATTTCATCTCCTCCTTTACTTCTATATTTAAGTTTCCCATTGTTAAGTAGTAATATGCTATATTATCTTTTCTATTAAAGACAAAAATTTTATCTAAAAAAAAATAAAACCACATTAAATATGTGATTTTATTTCATCCTTTTTATTTTCAGAAAATCTAAGCATTTCTCTTACATTTTCTAATGTAGCTTCTGTTATTTCTCTTCCTCCAAGCATTGAAGCAACCTGCTTTATTTTCTCTTCTAATGATAATAATTCAATTTTTGTAAAAGTTTTATCATTATTTACTTCCTTAGATACAAAATAATGATGATCTGACAAAATTGCTATTTGAGGAAGATGAGTTATGCATAAAACTTGATGTCCTAGAGAAACTTGATACATTTTTTCTCCTACTCTCTGTCCAACTTCACCACTTATACCTGTGTCTATTTCATCAAATATAAGTGTAGATATCTGATCTTTATCTGCAAATACACATTTCAAAGCTAACATTATTCTTGAAAGTTCACCACCTGATAAAACTTTTTCTAGTGGCTTTAATGGTTCTCCTGGATTTGTAGATATATTAATACATACTTCATCAAATCCTCTTTCCTTCACTTCATCTGTAAAATCTACAGAAATCTCCATACGTGATTTTTCTAAACCTACATATGAAAGTTCATTTAAAATTCTTTCTTCTAAAGCTGATTTATATTTACACCTTATATCATGAAGTTTTTGACCTACTTCCTTCATTGAATAAAAAATACTGCTTTCTTTTTCTTTTAACTTTCTTAATATCTCTTCTGCATTTACAAGTTCATCATACTTTATTTTCAATTTTTTATAATATTCAAGCACATCTTCTACAGTAGCACCATATTTCTTTTTATAATTACTTATTTCATATATTCTTTCATTTATTTTAGAAAGCCTATCTTCATCATATACTACTTCATCAGCTATATCACGAATATCTCTACATACTTCCTGAATAGTGTAATACGCACCTTCTAAAGATTCTTTTTTATCTTTAATCTTATCAAGATGTACTTCTATCGAAGAAATTTCTCCTAACACTTTAGATAAAGATTCCAACACAGAATTTCCATCATCTCTTCCATCTATTAATCCATAACTAATTTGAAGTGCTTTATTTATTTTTTCTGCATTAGATAGTACATTGTACTCTTCTTTTAATTCTTCTTCTTCACCAACTCTTAATTTAGCTTTTTCTATATCCTCAATTTGAAATTTAGTATAATCTATTAACTTTTCTTTATTTTCATCGCCTTGAATTTTACTTATCTTATTTTTAACTTCATTTAGTTCTTGTTTTAAATTATAAAATTCATTTAATGGTTTTTCAATTTCTTCACCAACGTAATCATCTAAATATACTATATGACTACTTCTTTGCAATAAATTTTGATTTTGATGTTGTCCATGTATATCAAGAATCTTTTCTCTAATTTTTCTAAGTTGAGAAACTATTAATGATTTCCCATTAACTTTAACTATAGTTTTTCCACTCATAAGAGTTTCTCTTGAAATAATCAACATATCATCATACTCTATACCTAATTCATCCAAAACAACATTAACATTATTGGTATTCAAAGAAAATATAGCTTCTACATAAGTTCTATCTTTTCCTGTTCTTATTAAATCTTTAGAAAATTTTCCACCTAAAACATAATCTATAGCATCAATAAGAATAGATTTACCTGCACCTGTTTCTCCTGATAATATATTAAATCCTTCTCCAAATTCAACCGTTATCTCTTCGATTAATGCAAAATTTTTAATATTTAATTGTAACAACATCTATTACACCACCACTTTCTCTAGGAAATGTAACTTCTTATTTTCAATACTAACTCTTCTGCTGCTTCTAATGTCCTAACCATTATAAATATAGTATTTTCACCAGCGATTGTTCCCGCTATCTCCTCAAATTCAAAACTATCAATTGCTTCAGCTACTGGACCTGCACCTGCTACAGTTGTTTTTACTATAACCATCTTATCTACATTTTCAACTGACACAGTTAATGTATGTAATACTTTTATAAGCTTTGCTGATATATGATCCTCTTCAATCTTTGGAGCAGAATATCCATACTTACCTACTGCCGACTGCATTTTAACAAGTTTTAAATCTTTTATATCTCTCGATACAGTAGCTTGAGTTACATCAAAACCTGCCTTTCTTAATTCATCTGCAAGCTCTTCCTGAGTTTCAATATTTTTTTGTCTAATTATCTCTAAAATTTTTATATGTCTTTTGGACTTCAAGGTTTTACACCACCTATTCACTAGAATTATTTAAAAGTTTTGCCCTTAATACCTTAAAATAATCATAATCATCAAACAAAAGTATTTGAGCATGTTTTTTAGCTCTTCTTATTGTAACTGGCACCCTATCTTTTATCTTTGTAGCTTTTTGCCCATCTATTGTAAGATAAATTTCTTCTTCCCCATTTTCAGGTATAATTTCAATCTTGCTATTACCATCTAAAACTATTGTAGGTACATTCTTTCCATGAGGACATATTGGAGTCAATGTTATTAAATCTAAATTAGGATACACAAATGGTCCTCCTGCTGAAAAAGAATATGCTGTTGATCCTGTAGGTGTAGCTACTATAAGACCATCACCTTTAAATGTTGAATATAGCTTATCATCTACATACACTTGAAATTTAACCATTCTTGATAAAATTCCTCTAGCTACTACTATATCATTAAGTGCATTATCTATTCTTTCATCACTACTTTCTCCTGAATGACAATGCAAAAGCATTCTACTATCAATTGTATATTTATTGTTTTTTATTTTTTCAATAGCCATATCTATATCTGAAATTTCTATACTTGACAAAAAACCCAAATTGCCTATATTTATCCCAAATATAGGCACTGATGTTTTATTACAAATTTCTCTAGCTACACTTAATAAAGTACCGTCTCCCCCTAACACTATAAGAAGTTCTAAATCACTAAAAGTTTCATTACAAGCATTAAAGGAATCAAAAACTTTGATTTCTTCCAAATCAAAATTTTTTTCAAATTTTTCTTTTACCATGTCTACTATTTTATTATTTTGATCTTTAGTAGGATTAATTGCTATTCCAATCTTTTTCATGGTATCCCCCTTTTTATTTAAATCTCATTATGAGAATTTTCAACTACAGCTTCAATATCATCTCTATTGAATGTAGTTTCTTTATTTTTATCTTTAGTAAAATAAACAAGATATTCTATATTTCCTTCTGGTCCTTTAATAGGAGAATATCCAACACCTAAAACTACTAAATTATTTTCTAAAAGAAAATCTACTATTCCATAAACAACTTCTTTATGTACATTTATGTCTCTTACTACACCTTTTTTTCCAACCTTTTCACGTCCTGCTTCGAATTGAGGTTTTATAAGTGCTACAACTTCTCCATCATCTTTTAGCAGATTAATAGTTGCAGGCATTATCTTTTTTAAGGAAATAAACGATACATCAATTGATGCAAAATCTAACAGTTCTCCTATATCTTCAGGTGTTACATATCTTATGTTGGTTCTTTCCATACACACAACTCTTTCATCAGTTCTAAGTTTCCATGCAAACTGACCATATCCAACATCTACAGAATATACCTTACTTGCTCCATTTTGAAGCATGCAATCTGTAAATCCTCCTGTAGAAGCTCCTATATCCATACAAACTTTATTTTCCAAAGTTATTGGCCATACTTTCATAGCTTTTTCTAATTTAAGTCCACCTCTACTAACATATGGAATTTTATGTCCTTTATATTCAATATTAGCTTCTACAGAAACTTTTTCTCCTGCTTTGTCAATTCTTTGTCCATCCACAAAAACCTGACCTGCCATTATACATGCTTTTGCATTTTCTCTTGAAGAAATTATGCCCTTCTCAACTAATAATACATCTAATCTCTGCTTCTTATCTGCCATAATATGCTCCTCTTTTTTGTTAATTCTAAAACGGATTGAACTATTCCATTAACATCCAAACCATATTCTTTATATAATAAATTTACGTTTCCTTGTTTAACAAATTCATCTCTATATGCTAAGATTTTTACTTTCTCTTTATAATTTAATTCATTCAAATATTCTAAGATAGATGAACCGAAACCGCCTTTTTTAATATTATCCTCTACTGTAAGAATCTTATATTTTTTATCAACTAACTTTTTAAGCAATTCTTTATCAAAAGGTTTTATAAATGTGGCATTAATTAACATAGGATTAAAGCCTTTTTTCTTCAATATTCTATGTGCTTCTATAGAATGTTGTACCATCTTTCCTGTGGCAATTATAGCTACATCTTTTCCATCTTTAAGTATTTCCCATCTACCTTCTTTTATTTCTTTAACTGGTTCTAATCCTTCAATCACATCCCCACCTCTAGGATATCTAATTGCAACAGGTGAACCTTTTTTTACCGCCCATCTCAATAAAGGCTCTACTTCTGCCAAACATTTTGGTGCTAAAATTGTCATGTTAGGAAGCATTGAAAGATATGATATATCCATTATACCTTGATGTGTTTCACCATCTTCACCAACTATTCCAGCTCTATCTATCCCAAAAACTACTGGTAATTTTTGAATACATACATCATGTACAACTTGATCATATGCTCTTTGCAAAAAAGTTGAATACACTGCAAAAACAGGTTTTAATCCACTACATGCCATTCCAGCAGCAAGCGTAACAGCATGTTGCTCTGCTATTCCAACATCAAACATCCTTTTAGGATATTTATCAGCAAAGCATCTAAGTCCAGTTCCATCAACCATTGCTGCTGAAATTGCAACAACATTTTCATCTTCATCCGCTATATTAACTAAAGCTTTTCCAAAAGATTTTGAATAGCTATTTTTAGATGATATGTATGGTTCTCCATTTTCAAGGTTAAAAGGACTTATTCCATGATATTTACCTGGATTCTTCTCAGCTTTTTCATATCCTTTCCCCTTTTTAGTTATTGTATGTATAAGTACTGGACCTTTTATATTTTTTGCATTATTAAATACTTCTACCATTGAACTTATATCATGGCCATCAATAGGTCCAACGTACTTTATGCCCATATCTTCAAATAACATAGATGGAACTACTAACTGCTTTATACTTCCTTTAACTTTTGATATTGAATTAGCTACCGATTTACCTATTTTAGTCGTGTCTAAAGTAGAATGTACATCTTTTTTTATCTTATTATATCCTGGTGTTACTCTTAAGTTACTTAAATACTTAGATAATCCTCCAACATTTTTTCCTATAGACATCTCATTATCATTTAATACAATAATCATATCTGTCTTTTTAAATCCAACATCATTTAAAGCTTCAAAAGCCATTCCACCTGTTAATGCCCCATCACCTATTACAGCTACTATTTTATAATTTTCATTTCTTAAATCTCTAGCACGTGCCATACCAACAGCTGCTGATATTGAAGTACTACTATGCCCTGTATCAAAAAAATCATATTGGCTTTCTTTTCTTTTAGGGAAACCACTCATCCCATCTTTTTGTCTAAGTTCATCAAATCTGTCTTTTCTTCCAGTCAAAATCTTATGAACATAACTTTGATGTCCTACATCCCATATAATTTTATCCTCATCAAAATTAAAACTTCTAAACAAACTTATAGTTAATTCTACAACTCCAAGGTTTGAAGATAAATGGCCACCTGTTTTTGAAACCTTTTCTATAAGAAATTCACGTATCTCATCACTTAAAATTTCAAGTTGTTTTTGATTTAGATTTTTAATGTCCTGTGGAAATCTAATACTATTTAAAATATTTTTCATCTTATCATTTCCTTTTTTACTTATCCCTATTTAGTAATTTAATTGTTAAATCCTTTAGAGTTTCAGCTCTAACTTGAAGACTATCAAGTAATTCAATACCTTCCTCAGTTAAGGTTTTACACATTTCTTTACATTTTTCAATTCCATACATAGTTATAAAATTAAGTTTATTTAAATCTTTATCCTTATTTACGTTCTTACCTAACTTTTCAACTGAACCTTCTACATCAAATATATCATCTTTTATTTGAAATGCTAAACCAATTTTCTTTCCAAATAAATCTAATTTCTCTATATCACTTTCAGGTGCTCCTGCTAATATTGCTCCTGCTACTATTGATGCTCTTATAAGTTCAGCAGTTTTTTTCATATGCATATATCTTAATTCATCTTTACTTATATATTCTTTTTGTTCACTTAAAATATCTACTACTTGACCTGCAATCATTCCTTCAGCACCTGCCGCTACAGCTATCTCTCTTGAAGCTTTTAATGCACTGATACTTCCTTCTTTAATAGAAAAATTCATCATTTCTATCATCGCTTCATTTAACAAAGCATCTCCAGCTAATACTGCAATTGCATCTCCAAATACTTTATGATTTGTAGGTTTTCCTCTTCTCAAATCATCATTATCCATTGCAGGAAGATCATCATGAATTAATGAATACGTATGAATCATCTCTATTGCTGCTGCCATGCTAATTACTCTTTTGTAATCTTCTTTATAAAGATTATAAGTCATTAGTAATAAAACTGGTCGTATTCTTTTTCCGCCAACTTTCACACTATACCCTGATGCTTCATAAATCTTTTTATTATAAGTACCTTTATTATCAAAATACTTATCTAAATATTCTTCGATTTCTTTTTTATAATCATTCAATTCCATTCTTCTCTTCAAACTCCACTTCTTTATTATCTTTTACAATTGATAATTTCCCCTCCAAAGTATTTAAGGTTTTATAAAGTTTATTTACAAGCTTCACACCCTCTTCATAAGCCTTCATAGATGCTTCTAAACTTAATTCATCATTTTCAAGAGAACCCAATACATCTTGTAATTTATTTAACATTTCTTCGTAGCTTTCTTTTTTAGCCATTTTTATCCTCCTTAATCCAAAACTTTGAAGTTACCCTTTATCATACCATCTTTTAAATTAATAGTAATATTTTTATTTTCTTTCAATTTTTCTACAGATGATATTACTTCTTTATTATCATCTTCTATTATAGCATATCCCTTGTTTAATAAATTTACAGGATTATGCGCTATAAGTAGATTGTTATATCCAACTAGTTTTTCTTTTTCAATTTTTAACTTATTTAGAATATTATTATCAAGTTTATCTTTTAAGCCATCCAATAATATGTAATTGTTAAAAATTTTATTTCGAGGTGAATTTAAATTCAAAACCTTGTTCAATGAATCTATCTTTACTTTTTCTCTATCTAATTTTTCTTTAATTATATTGTTAAGATATTTTTTATAATTATTAAGATCATCATATATTCTATCTTCTAGAGGCACTGACAATTCTGCTGCTTGTGAAGGTGTTGCAGCCCTCAAATCTGACACAAAATCTGATATTGTAAAATCGACTTCATGACCCACAGCAGATATAATAGGAATCTTAGATTCAAACACTGCCATTGCAAGTTCTTCTTCATTAAAATTCCAAAGTTCTTCTATAGAACCTCCACCTCTTCCTATAATTATAACATCTACACTCTTTTTTAAATTAAAATATTCTATTCCTTTAATAACCTCTTTATATGCATTAATTCCTTGAACTTTAGCTGGATATATAACTAAATCAACCAAGTTATTTCTTCTTCTTGAAACATTTATTATATCTCTAACAGCAGCTCCTGTTTCTGAAGTAACTATACCAATTCTCTTTGGCATAGTTGGAATGTCCTTTTTCAAATTTTCATCAAAATAGCCTTCTTTACTAAGTCTTTCTTTCAGCCTTTCAAACTTAATATATAATTCCCCTTGACCTTCTTTTTCTAATTCATCACAATATAATTGAAAGCTTCCATTTGCTGCATACACGGAAGCTCTACCCTTAGCTATAATACTCATACCTTCTTCTAATCTAAAAGTCAAATTTTCTGCCCTATTCCTAAACATTACACAATTTAGTTTCCCAAATGAATCTTTTAATGAGAAATAAATATGACCACTTCCATGATATTTTAAATTAGAAATCTCCCCTTTTACAGAGAGATTATTAAGTATGAAGTCATTATCAATTATTCTTTTTAAATAGTTATTAACCTCACTTACTGTTAATGTTTTAATCTTCATTATTCTTCAACGCCTCACAAGCATTTTTTATTAATAAAGTTGTTGTCAAAGCTCCCACTCCACCAGGAACAGGTGTTACAAAACATGCTTTATCTATTACTTTATCAAAATCAACATCTCCACATATCTTTCCATCTACAGAAGATGTTCCTACATCAATAACTATAGCACCATCTTTTATAAAACTATCATCAATAAATTTAGGTTTTCCTATAGCTGCCACAATTATATCTGCCCTTTTACAAACTTCTTTTAAATGTTTTGTTCTTGAATGGCATATAGTAACTGTACAGTTTTCATTTAATAGAAGTTGTGCAGTTGGTTTTCCTACTATATTACTTCTACCAACTACTACTGCCTCCTTGCCAGATAGATCTACATTTAAAGATTTTAATAAAGTCACAACTGAATTAGGTGTACAAGGTAAAAATCCTTTATCTGACATGTAAAGTTTACCTTGAGATTTTACTGTTAAACAATCAATATCTTTATCTTCACAAATATAGTTTACAACTTTTTTTTCATTTATATGCTTTGGAAGAGGAAGTTGCATAATAATACCACTCACAGTATTATCTTTATTTAAATCTTGTATTATTTTAATTAGTTCCTCTTCTTTTACACTTTCATCTAATATTATCTTATTAAATAATAGCCCTAACGAAGTAGCTACCTTTTCTTGATTGTTCATATAATAGATAGAACCTCCATCGTTTCCTACTAATATTGACGCAATCTTAGGTACACTTTTATTATTTTTAATTCTTTCATCTACAAATGCTTTTATATTTTCTTTAACAACTTTTGCTACTTCTCTTCCATTAATAATTTGCCCCATAATTATTTTTTCCTCCTAAAGACTTTTTAAAACCTTATCTAAAACAGCATTTATAAATGAAACACTTTTTTCATCTGAATATTTTTTTGTAAGTTCTAATGCTTCATTTAATGCAACTTTTGCTGGTACATCTTCTATATATTTCATTTCTAAAATAGCTAACCTTAAAATAGTTAAATTTATTTTTGCTATTCTTTCTATTTTCCAATTTTTAAGATTACTTTCTATTATTGAATCTAACTCTTCCTTTTTACTATCTATACCATATAATATTTCTTTTATGTATCCTAAGTCTATTTCTTTTATATCACCTTCATAGTTATCTACAAATGTTTCTAATGCTTCTTCTGGACTATCCTTGCTAAGTTCAACTCCAAATGATAATTCCATTGCTTTTTCTCTTGAATTTTTTCTACTCATTTTTTCCTCCAAATTTATAAATAAATCTACTTAAATTATATAAATTAATATGCCTATATTTATTATAGACTTTTTACTACTTAATAAACAGCTTTTTATATTTTATCACAAGGAACCCTTACTTACCACAAAAATATTTCCATATTGCCTATAAATTAAATTTCTATTTAAATAAAAAAAGCCCTCTGGAAAAACCAGAGGCCTTTTTTTAGTTTTCAGTTTCTTCTACTTTTGCCATATAAATGTTTTGAACATTTACATTTACATTTTCAACAACTAATCCTGTCATAGCTTCAACAGTCTTTTTAACATTTTCTTGTACTTGTGCCACAACATCCATTATTTTTATTCCATATTCAACTGAAAGATCTAGTTCTATAGTAGCTCTCTCTTGTTCAAGAGTTACTTTTACACTCTTTCCTGATGTTTTCTTACCCTTAAAAATCTGTGTTATATTATTCGAAACTCCATGTTGGAATTCGATAACTCCAGGAATTTCTTCTGCAGCTATTCCAGCTATAACGCTTACAACTTCATCAGAAATATTAACAATGCCTATATTGTCCTCGTTATTTAATTCTTGCATCATGTTCGCCTCCTAAGTTTTGCTTTACAAAACGAATTAATCTTAAGATTAATTATATCAAATCCATTTTTATATTACAACGGATTATTTTTTTACTTCTATTGTTACTTCTTTTATATTAGAAGTATTTTGTACTACTTCTTGTATTTCTGCGCCAGCTTTTTCATCTAAGCCTGTAGTTGATTGTACAATAACACTTGCTTTAGTTTGATCTTCTGATATTTCACAAAGACATTCATCATATCCTTTGTTTTTAATATTTGCTTCTATCTTTTTTTCTTTATCTTGTTTTAATGCAATCTTTTGCAATTCATTTATTGCACTTGTTTTTTGCTCTTTTGAAGCATTTGCACTTTCACTTATAGACTTTAACTGCTGAATAGTACTTGCTTCACTTTGTTCTCTTTCACTTCTAGCATTATAGAAAAAATCAGTTTTACTTATAGTTTCTGTATCTTTATTACTATCTTCATTAGTATTTGAACTACTTGTATCATTTGTAATAAGTGCTGCACTTAAGTCACTTGATTCATTTAGTCCCTCTTTATTAAGTTTTGCTGCCAATAAGCCTGTACATGCTATCAATGCTAACAATGTACATATTATTCCTAATTGTTTTTTTGTCATTTTTATATTCCTCCCATCTTTACTCTACTTTATCTATATGCAGTTACTTCATGCTATATACATTAACCTTATTTGCTGGTAAATCATAAAGATTTATAACTGCTTTTTCTATGTCTGCCTTAACCCTTACATCTTTTGCCCCGTCTGCAACAACAACGACTCCAACCACTTTAGGTTTTTGAGTTTCTAATATGAAAGGTTCATTACTTCCATCCTTATTTGACATTACAACTTTTGAGTTATCACTATTCTGTGTTGTAGTTCTTTTTCCACCATCCTTATCATTTTCTTCTGTAACATTATTCTGTTTAGTTTCATCATAAGCTGGAACTTTTACTTCTCCAGAACTAAAAGTAAGCATACAATCTACGTTTCCACATCCTTCAATTTTCTTTAATATAGATACAAGTTGCTCTTTTTGCTCTTCTTCATAAGAAGCTTTTTCTGCCTTTGATTTTGAATTTTCATTTTCACTATTAATATTATTTGACGCCATAGTAGCTGTAGTTAACTTGGGTTTCAATATGTTAATTGCAATCAGAATAAATATTAATACAAGTATTATTGCTGCAATATTACTAAAATTTTTATTATCATTAAAAACTTTTTTTATTTTTTCTATAATATCTTTCTTATCCATAAATTCCCCTCCTTTTTACTTATAATTGACTGTCACCTTATTTTTATCTATCTTTAATTCTTCACTTATAAAATCTTTTATAAGCGTTTTAACTTCGTCATCTTCTTGATCATTACTTTTACCTATTTGTAT
>SVCK01000134.1 GCA_015058375.1 Clostridium sp. | reverse complement strand
CAATGGCTATTGGAACAAGTAAAGTAATAGTTCCACAAGATGTTCCCATTGCTAAAGATACAAAACATGCTACTATAAAAAGTATTGCAACTGAAAGCCATGCAGGTGTTACTGATAAAAGCATATATGCCACTGCTTGAGCACTATCTCTTCCAGTTACTCCAACAAATGCACCAGCACATAAAAATATAAGTATCATTGTTAAAATGTTTTTATCCCCAAGCCCTTTTGCCATTATTTCAAGTTTGCTATCAAAGGAAATTGATTGGTTTTGCAAACAAGCTACTAAAATAGCAATCATAAATATTACTATTATAGGTATATTGTAGAATCCCATTTCTATACCTAATACATATTCAAAAGTTATTCCAATACCTAGGTATAAAACTAGGAACACTACTGCGGGTATAAGAGCCCATCCGTTGTTTTTTTTATTCATAAAATCTCTCCTGTTTTTAATAAAATTTTAGTTTTGAAGTGATATATATAATAATAACACGTTTTATACCCATTATGCATTAAAATATGATAAAAAACTAATTAAAATTTTAAAAATAAAGAAATATCTTTATTGAAAATAAGTGTATAGTATAATAGTAAATATAAAAAATAAATCATGGAGAAATATTTATGAAAAAAAGAATAATTGATAAAGAAGAAAGAAAAAAGAAGATTAAACAACTAAATGAACCACCTAAACTTACCGTTTTAGAAGAAGTAGGGAATGCAGTGACTCATGGGGTAGGGGCAATACTAGCTATAGTTGCACTTATACTTCTTTTATTAAAGTCAGATACAGGTATGAAGATTATGGCATCGTGTTTTTATGGAATAAGTTTATTTTTAATGATGCTTATGAGCTGTTTGTACCATTCTTTTAAAAGTGGATCAACAGTGAAAAGATTATGGCGAAGATTTGATTATTCATCTATTTATATGTTAATAGGAGGAACTTTTGCCCCTATTTATCTTATATATTTAGGAAATACTTTGGGAATAGTATTATTTTGTATAGCATGGTTTTTGATAATATTTGGTATTACTATGATAAGTATTTTTGGCCCTGCAAGATTTATGTGGGTTCATTTTACTCTATTTTTTTCTATAGGTTGGAGTGGACTTATGTTTATTCCAGATTGGTATAAAAACAATATACCTTTATTATGTATGATATTAATTGGAGGTATTTTTTACACAGTAGGGATGATTCCTTTTTCAAGAGACAGAAAATACGATCATTTTATATGGCATTTTTTTGTCTTAGCAGGAGCAATATTTCATTGGTTTGGAATCTATTACTACATATATTAATTGTTGGTTTTAGAAAAAAATATTAAAAATTTTTTAAATTTATGAATAATTAATCATAAAGTGGGAATAATAATTATATTATAGTAAAAACTCCTGAAAGGATGATTAGTTATGGTAGAAAAGAGTATGGTACTTATTAAGCCAGATGGCGTAGAAAGAGAGCTTATAGGAAACATAATAAGTGTTTATGAAGACAACGCTCTCAAAGTGTTAAATCTTAAATTAATGAAGGCAACAAGAGAGATAGCAGAGAAACATTATTCTCAACATAAGGATAAACCTTTCTTTGAAGAACTTATTGCATTTATTACAAGAGGACCTTTAGTTGCTATTATATTAGAGGGGGAGGATGCAGTTAATAAGATAAGAGGAATTAATGGAGCTACTAATCCAGAAGAAGCAGCAGAAGGAACTATTAGACATAGGTATGGAAGAAGTAAAACAGAAAATATTGTTCATGCTTCAGATTCAGTAGAAAAGGCAGAAGAAGAAATAGCATTATGGTTTAGTGAATGTAAATAGTAAAAGACTGGCACATATTTTTTTGTGTCAGTCTTTTACTATTTGTTAAGCTAAATTTGATTTTGATGGAATAAAATTCTATTATTAGAGCAAACTAATTATAATATTTTTAAAACTTGGAGGATGTAATAATGAAAAGTTTATTAAAGAAAATTATAGTTAGTTTTCTTATTTTAATGTCAATAATTGCTGTACCTGTGAAAGGAGCAGATTTTGTTCATATAGAAAATAGTAGTACAGGATTTTGTGTGAAAGATTATGATTTTAGCGATAAAGAACGATATAATTATGAAGTAGAGAATGAATATACTGTTTATGGTCTTACGCAAAAATATCAGAATACTATTAATACTGATGATAATGAAAGTACATATTTATTAGTGATTATATTAGGAACTTTAATATATATATTACTAAATGTAGATATAGCAAAGAGATACAAATAGGTACATCTTTTATTTCCTTCTATTATATGTTATAATTTTATGTGTTTTATGAATTTAAGAATAGGAGGAATAAGCATGTCAGGACACTCAAAATGGCATAACATACAAGCTAAAAAAGGTAAAGCTGATGCTAAAAGAGGTAAAATATTTACAAGAATAGGTAAAGAATTAGCTATAGCTATAAAAGAAGGTGGAGCAAACCCAGACAACAATGCTAAGCTTAGAGATGTTATAGCAAAAGCAAAGGCAGCAAATATGCCTAATGATAATATTAACAGAGCACTTAAAAAAGCTGAAGGAGATATGAATTCAGTAAATTATGAAACAATTGTATATGAAGGTTATGGCCCAAGTGGAGTAGCTGTAATTGTTGAAACTCTTACTGATAATAGAAATAGATCTGTTGCTACTGTAAGAAATGCATTTACTAAAGGTGGCGGAAACATGGGTAACTCAGGTTGCGTAAGTTTCATGTTCCAAGAAAAAGGTGAAATAGTAATAGAAAAAGCTGATAGAGACGAAGATGAAATGATGATGATGGCTCTTGATGCAGGTGCAGAAGATTTTAATGCTGATGAAGAAGAAGTATTTGTAATAACAACTGCTCCAGAAGATTTCTCAACAGTACGTGAAGCTTTAGAAGAACAAGGAGTTGAATTCTTAGAAGCAGCAGTTAAGATGATTCCAGATACATATACTGCAATAGATGAAGAGGCAGCTAAGAAGATGCAAAAAATGTTAGACTTACTTGATGAAGATGATGACGTTCAAGAAGTTTACCACAATGCAGAATTCCCTGAAGGATGGGAAGAATAGGACGTTTGATGACGTTTTGAATTAGAAAAAATCATTTGATAATGGTATACAAATTTGTTTAAAGACGCTTTCAATATTGATATATATAATGTATTGATATTGGAGGTGTCTTTTTTACTTATTACAAAAGGGAGTTTGGCATTGAAGAAATAGAAGCACAAAGGATCTATTAATGATTGTTGAAACTCTTTATAATGAAGGATAGATGAAGTTTTCATAAAAATAGATTAAAATAGTATATGATAAAAGAATAAAAGCAATAAAAGAAGGAGTTAGATAGGTTATGGCAACTATAGGATTTGAAGAACAACTATGGGCTTCAGCAGATAAGCTTAGAAATAATATGGATGCATCAGAATATAAGCATGTAGTATTAGGTCTTATATTCTTAAAATATGTTTCAGATACATTTATGGAAAAATGGGAAGAACTAATGGAAGAAGATCCTGATTTTGCAGAAGATAGAGATGAGTACTTAGCAGAAGGTATATTCTGGGTGCCAGAAAATGCAAGATGGAATTACATAGCTGAAAAAGCAAAGTTACCTGAAATAGGTTCAATTATAGATGAAGCTTTAGATAGCATTGAAAAAGAAAATGATACATTAAAAGGGGTGCTTCCTAAGAATTACTCAAGACCAGAGCTTGACAAAAGAATATTAGGAGAAATAGTTGATTTATTCTCTAACATTAATGTAGGTGGAAGTATAGCTAAGGAAAAGGATGTACTTGGAAGAGTATATGAATACTTCCTTGGAAAGTTTGCAGCTAATGAAGGTAAAAGTGGAGGCGAATTCTATACACCAAGATCAATAGTTAAATTAATGGTAGATATGATTGAGCCATATAAAGGATATGTATATGATCCTGCATGCGGTTCTGGAGGTATGTTTGTTCAATCATTAAAATTCCTTGAAGAGCATAGCGGAAATGCTTTTGACATATCAGTATATGGTCAGGAGTCAAATCCTACAACATGGAAGCTTGCAAAGATGAATCTTGCAATAAGAGGAATAGAAAATAATCTTGGAAGTAAAAATGCAGATACATTTCATGAAGATTTACATCCATCATTAAAAGCAGATTACATTTTAGCTAATCCACCTTTTAATCAAAGTGATTGGGGGCAGCCTTTACTTGTAAATGATCCAAGATGGAAGTATGGTACACCACCAGCAGGTAATGCAAACTATGGATGGATAGAACATATGATAGATAAGCTAAGTCAGAATGGTAAAGCTGCAGTAGTTTTAGCAAATGGTTCACTTAGTTCAAATACTTCAAATGAAGGTGAAATAAGAAAGAACATATTAGAAGCAGATCTTGTAGATGCAATAGTTGCTCTTCCAGATAAGCTATTCTACACAACAGGAATACCAGTATGTATATGGTTTTTCAATAGAAATAAGAAAAATAAAGGTGAAACTCTATTTATAGATGCTCGTAAACTAGGAACAATGGTAAGCAGAAAGTTAAGAGAGCTTACAGATGAAGATATAAAACAAGTTGCGGATACATACCATGCTTATAATAGTAATGGAGAATATGAAGATAAGCTGGGATTTTGCAAAAAAGCAACAATAGATGAAATAAGTAATAATGATTATGTGTTAACTCCAGGAAGATATGTTGGAATTGAAGAAGAGGAAGATGATGGAGAACCATTTGAAGAAAAGATGGCAAGATTAACAGCTACATTATCAGAACAATTTGCAAAGAGTAGAGAGCTTGAAGATGAGATTAGAAAGCAGCTTGGAGGAATTGGATATGATATCTAGCATATATAAAACATACTTGTTAAAGGATATATGTTTGAAAATAGGAAGTGGATCTACACCGAGAGGTGGTAGTAGTGTTTACAGGGATTCAGGGATTAGTTTTATTAGAAGTCAAAATATATATAATAATTACTTTGATTATAGCGGTTTAGTTCATATAAATGATGAAGCGGCTCTAAAGTTGAAAAATGTTGAAATATTAGAAAATGATATATTATTAAATATTACTGGAGATTCTGTTGCTAGATGTACAATTGTACCTAATTGTATATTGCCAGCTAGGGTTAATCAACATGTATGCATAATAAGGCCTAATAAAGAAATAGTTGATTATAGGTATTTGAAATATTTTTTTGTAAATCCCAATATGCAAAATAAAATGTTATCGCTAGCACAAGGTGGAGGAACAAGGGCCGCTTTAACTAAGAAGATGATAGAAGATTTTGAGATAAAGTTGCCATCTTTAGAAGAACAAATTAAAATATCCGATGTTTTATCTTCATTAGATGAAAAAATAGAATTAAATAATGAAATGAATAAAACATTAGAAGAAATGGCTCAAGCTTTATTTAAAAGATGGTTTGTTGACTTTGAATTTCCTAATCAAGATGGTAAGCCTTATAAGAGTAGTGGTGGCGAAATGGTTGATAGTGAGATGGGGATGATACCTAAGGGATGGAAAGTAGTTGAGCTTAATGAGGTATGTAGAAAAATAACAGATGGATCACATTATAGTCCTAAACATTTTGAAGATGGATTATATCCAATGCTATCAGTAAAGGATATGAGAGAATATGGATTTGATTATCAATCATGTAAGCATATAGATCAAAAAGAATTTGATAAAATGGTTAGTAGTGATTGTGTTCCTAAAAAGGATGATATTCTTGTTGCAAAAGATGGTAGTTACTTAAAACACATATTTATAATAAATGAAGAAAAAATGGAAGCAATTCTCTCATCTATAGCTATTTTTCGTTCTGATAAAGAAATAGTATATCCAGAATTCATGTTGTGTTTACTGAAAAATCCTGTATTACAAAGAAAAGTAAAAGAAAACTATGTTTCAGGATCTGCGTTGCCACGTATAGTACTAAAGGATTTTAAAAAATTAAAAATAATTATGCCGCCATTAAAAAAACAATATGAAATAGTAAAGGTATTATCTAAATTTAGGAGTAAGATTTATATTAATTATGAACAAAATAGAGAATTATCTAAATTAAGAGATTCATTATTACCAAAACTAATGAGTGGTGAAATAAGAGTGGAAGATATAAAAGCTAACCTATAATGGTTAGCTTTTATGTTTTATGGAATTCAGTATTTTGGCACTTTGGACATGGTGGAAGAGTATCTGTATTATCATCTAAATGTACTCTTTGTCCACATTTAGTGCAAGTATATGTTCCAATTCCTGGTTTTTCTCCTGTAGTACTCATAATATCACCTTCTTTCAATATAAAAATACCATAATATTCTATAAATTACATAATATTTGAGTGAGATGTGTTATGTATCGGTGATGGTGTGAAATACTTTTTTAGGAGATTTATTTATAATTTATAAGTTTTAGTCTATAATTATAAATAATAATATTATAGGAAAAGGTATAGAATAATGAAATTTCAAGAAGCAGGTTTAGAGAATTTAGTTATAGAAAATTTAAAAGATATAAATTATGAATATATACATGGAAGTAACTTAGAAAGAGATACTAAAGATGTTTTACTATTAGATAAATTACATGAAGCTTTAGTTAAAATCAATAAAGGTTTATCAGAAAGTACTATTAAAGAAGCTATTCGTAAGATAAGAACCTTTGAAACTAATGACGTATTTACAAACAATAAATTATTCCATAAGTACTTAACTGAAGGGGTAGAGGTTACTGATTTTATAAATGGTGAAACAGTATATAGCACTGTTAAACTTATTGATTATAAAGAACCAGAAAAAAACGACTTCCTTGTAGTTAATCAATTAGAAGTTAATGAGGATGATATTAAGAAAATACCTGATGTTGTAGTGTATGTTAATGGGCTACCTCTTGTATTAATGGAGCTTAAAAGTACTTCAAGAGAAGAGGCTACAATAGAACATGCTTATAATCAGCTTATGAATTATAAAAATGTACATATACCAACTTTATTTTACTACAATGCTTTCTTAGTAATTAGTGATGGAGTTAATACTAAAGCAGGTACTCTTACAGCACCTTTTGATAGATTCATGGCTTGGAAAAAGGTTGAGGAATCTGATGAAGTAAATGATAAATATAATTTTGAAAATCTACTTTTTGGAATGTTTGATAAGGAGAGATTCTTAGATATAATTAAAAATTTTATATTATTCACTAGTAAAGGAAAGATAATGGCTGCTTATCATCAATATTATGGTATGAATAAGGCTATAAAATCAGTAAAAAGAGCTGTTAAAACTGATGGTAGAGCAGGAGTTGTTTGGCATACACAAGGTAGTGGTAAGAGTTTTTCAATGACTTTTTTAGCTGGTAACTTAATTAAAGATGGAGAACTTAATAATCCAACTATAGTAGTTATAACAGATAGAAATGATTTAGATGGTCAGCTATATGGAACTTTTGCATCAGCTAATGAGTTTTTAAGGCAAAAGCCTATTCAAGCAGAAAGTAGACAAGGTGTAAAAGATATATTAGATAATAGAAAAACAGGTGGAGTTATATTTTCTACTATACAAAAGTTTGAAGAGGAAACTGGACTTTTATCAGAAAGACATAACATTATAGTTATGGTAGATGAAGCACATAGAACTCAATATGGATTAGATGGAAAAGTAGATTTAGAATCAGGTGAAATTAAGTATGGATATGCTAAATATTTAAGAGAAGCTCTGCCTAATGCAACTTATATAGCATTTACAGGCACACCTATAGAAACTTTAGATAAATCTACTTATGCAACATTTGGTGATCTTATTGATGTATATGATATGACACAAGCAGTACAAGATGGTGCTACTGTAAAAATATATTACGAATCAAGAATAGCTAAGATAAAGTTAAATGAAGAAATACTTAGAAGAATTGATGATGAATACTGGAATATGCAAGTTCATGAAGACGTAGAAGATTATGTGATAGAAGAAAGCCAAAAGAAGCTTAGCAGAATGGAGCAGATTATATCTAATGCTGATAGAATTAGAGAACTAATAACTGATTTAATAGCCCACTATGAAGAAAGAGAAACTTTAGTTAAAGGGAAGGCTATGATTGTAGCTTATTCAAGAATTTCTGCCTATAAGATGTATAAAGAAATACTTTCTCAAAGACCTGACTGGGAAAACAAAGTTAAGATGGTCATGACTACAAGCAATAAAGATGATGAAGAAATGGCTAAGCTTATAGGCAATAAGAAATATCAAAAGGAACT
>SVCK01000133.1 GCA_015058375.1 Clostridium sp. | reverse complement strand
TTTTCTCCTGGTCTCAATCCTGTAAACTTAATTTGTATATCTTTTCCTGGTTCAAATCCAGAGAGTCTTATTAAATTTTCTGCCAAATCATAAATTTTAACTGGTTTACCCATATCAAGAACAAATATTTCTCCACCTTTTGCATAAGCTCCTGCCTGAATTACAAGTTGTGCCGCCTCTGGAATCGTCATAAAATATCTTGTTATATTTCTATGAGTTACAGTAACAGGACCTCCCTTAGCTATTTGATTTTTAAATAATGGAATAACAGAACCATTAGAGCCTAATACATTTCCAAACCTTACTGATACAAATTCAGTTTCACTTATTTTATCAATTCCTTGAACAATCATTTCACATATTCTCTTGCTTGCTCCCATTATACTTGTTGGATTAACAGCCTTGTCTGTTGATATTAGCACAAATTTTTTAACTTTATATGTGCTTGCAATTTCAGCAGTATTCAAAGTTCCAAATACATTATTTTTAATAGCTTCCATTGGACTATCCTCCATAAGAGGAACATGCTTATGAGCTGCAGCATGAAATACAACATCAGGTTTATAAACTGAAAAAACCTCTTTCAATCTCTCTTCATCTCTTACCGAACCTATTAATGTACTAACTACTACATTTTTATATTTTGATAATAACTCATTCTGAATCTCATAAGCATTATTTTCGTATATGTCAAAAATGATAACTTCCTTTGGTTTAAATCTACATATCTGCCTTAATATTTCAGAGCCTATTGAGCCTCCTCCACCTGTTACCATAATTACTTTTCCTTTTATGTAGTTTATCACGTCTTTATTGTTCAATTTTACTTCAGCCCTATCTAAAAGATCTTCAATTTCAACATCCCTTACTTTGCTTAATAAAAAATCACCATTTATAATTTCTGAAACTGAAGGTACTCTCTTAACTTTCACAGCTATGTCTTTACAAATTTCTAAAAACTGCTTTAAAGTTTGCGATTTTAAATTTGCAATAGCTATTATAACCTCATCTATTTTCTTTTCTTTACATATATTCTTTATCTCATTTCTTGTTCCATAAACTTTTACTCCAGCTATATATGTTCCAACTTTTGAAATATCATCATCTACAACAGCTACTACCTTCTTCATATATTCAGGCTTTCTTTTACATTCGTTAATTATAATAGCTCCTGCACTTCCTGCTCCTATAACAAGAAGTCTTTTTATTTTCTTATTTTTATTACTAATAGCATTACATATAATTCTCTTTCTAAATTTAAAGCTCGCTCTGATTCCAAGAGATAGAAATGTTATTAATAATACTGATACCATTGATACTAATATAGGAATTCTATTTTTATCAAAAATAGACATAAAAAAGATGACCATACCTGAAATTAAAATGCTCTTAACTGCTGAAATAAATTCGTCAAGACCTGCGAGAGTCCATATATTTTCATACTGTCTAAAAATATAGAAACAAAAAATATATATTACTGCCGAAGCTATAATTTTATATATATTTTTTATATATATTGCCACTATATAATCTATATCTACATCTATAAACTTATATCTTATACAGAATGCTATAAAGTATGCTGAAAGTATAAATAAGAAATCTAACAGCAACATCAAATACTTCCTATTTAACACAAAATACTACTCCTCCAAAAACTATTTATTATTTCTTCTCTTTTTCTTACGTTCCCCTTTTTCTCCATAATAATAGTAATATTTCTTTTCTCTATTTTTAGACTTATTCAAAACTAATCCTAAAATATTTGCATCAACTTTATTAAGTAATTCTTTAGCTGAAACAATATCATCCTTCTTTGTTTTTTCTGCTTCTACTACTAAAATAGTACCATCTGCATTTGCTGATAATAATTGTGCATCTGTAACCGCTTGTAATGGTGCTGAATCCAATATTATAACATCATACCTTTCTTTTAATTTTTCCACTAAATTTTTAAGCTGATTAGAGCCTAGCATTTCTGAAGGATTCGGTGGGATTGGCCCTGAAGTTAAAATAGTTAAATAATTATTATATCTATATTCTGCATTTTCTATTTCAATCTTTCCGACCAACGTATTTGATAGCCCTTTCAAATTTGAAATTCTAAATTTTTTGTGTATAGATGGTTTTCTCAAATCACAGTCAATTAACAATACCTTTTTATTTTCTTGTGCAAAAGATAGAGCTAAATTACATGATGTCATAGACTTTCCTTCCCCTGCTCTAGAACTAGTTACTACAATAGTTTTTATTTCCTTATCAAAAGAAGAATATTGAATATTAGTTCTTAAAGTTTTATAACTTTCTGAAACTACTGATTTTGGATTATCTTCAACTATAAACATTAGTATCCTCCTATTCAAACATATCAAAACTTGGTATATCTCCAATTACTGTTATACCTATCTCTTTTTCCAATTTCTTTTTATCAGCAAAAGTATTATCAATATACTCAAGTAATAATGCAAAAATAACTCCACCTACTATTCCGAATAAAAATCCAATTACTATATTCAAAGTATTATTTGGACTAGATGCTTTTTCTGGCAAAAATATTTCTTCAACAATCTGAATATTAGAATTGGATATTAAAGTATTAGAATACTTTATAAATTCATTTGATATTGCTTCTAATACCAACTTAGCCATATACGGATTTTTATCTATATATCTAACTTCTATTATTTGGGTATCCTCTTTAGGAGTAACTTTCAAATTCTTCAAAATATCACTAACATCAATATCAACATTTGAATCATTCATAGCAGATGTGATCAATGTTCTAGTCTGAATTATATCTGCATATGTCTGAACTATCTTTTGATACATCTGTATATCATTACTATTATAATTATTACTGTTAGCAATTCCTTCCGAATTTTCTTTTCCTATAAAAAGCTTTGTACTTGCGGTATATTTGGGTTCAATCACCAAAAATGTAACTATCATAGAAATCAAAATTCCTAGCACCGTAACAAAAAACACAATCTTCCATCTTCTTTGTAATGATTTCAGCACCTCTTTTATATCAACTTCCCTTTCCTCCATATTTTCCCTTCTTTTAATTACTTCATTTCATAATATGCTTGTTTTTATTTTGCTATGACATTAAGTAATTTTTCTAATTATTATGTAAATTTTACTTTTTTATTATATCGTTATAAATATACTTGTATTTCAAAAAAGTCAAAGATTAAATTTCACCTTCTTTTTTAGTACTTAACAGCAAATATCTCCAAACAATCATATTATTTGACTTGCAAACCTTTATGTAATTTTTTTGAAATATTGACTTTATTATCAATTTTTATTATGATTAAATTGTAATATTTTATATGGGGGCGATAAGAATGTCATTACGAATTAAAGATTCAGTTATTGTTACTGGAAGCATACTTGTAAATAATGATCACTTTGCCAATATTTACAAAGATGAAGAATCTTTAAATTTTATTGAAAATATTTTAGGAAAAAAAGAACGTTATCACTGTGACTGCTTTGAAAACACATTAACATTAGGTGCTAAAGCCGTAGATAAGGTATTATCCAAATCCGGCTTAAATGGAAACGATATAGATTTAATTGCATTTTGTAGTCAATACCCTGAATTTACATTACCTTCTCAAGCATGTTTAATACATAATCATATTCATGGAAAAACCAATTGTGTTACTTTTGATTTGAATGCAAATTGTTTAGGAATGTTAAGAGGTTTAGATGTTGTCAATAGATATTTTAAAGACAAGAAAGGAGATATAAAATATGCACTTTTAATTGGTTCTGATTATATGAGTATTCATGCTCACGAATATGATCCAACTACTTTTGCTAGTTTCAGTGATGGAGCATGTGCCTTATTATTAGAATATACAGACAATGATGAAATTGGTATTATAGGTTCTGCAGATAGAACTATGTCTGATAGAGCTTATGGAATACTTTTCCCAGAATGTGGACTATCCCACATAGATGAATACTTAGGAGACAATGTCAAAACTGCTTGGACAGATCCAATTAGCCAACCTGTTTTAATAGGAATGAGGGATGCACTACATGATGTTCTTAATAAACATAATTTAAAAGTAAATGATATAAATTGGTATTGCGGCTGTCAACTTAGTATTGCTTTCTTTAATGAAGTTTGCAATTTCCTTGATATACCACCTGAAAAAGGAATATATGTAGGTGATAAATATGGTTATACTGGGACAAGCTCACCTTTTTTTGCTTATACACAAGGTGTACTTGATAAAAAAATAAAGAAAGGTGATATCGTTCTCTTTACAACTGTTGGAGTTGGTGACACTATATGTTCTATGTTACTAAGAGTATAAAAATTTTATACCATATTTAAAAATTAAGAGATAAGAGGGGTTATATATGAATAGCAATAAAATTATTAACACAAAAAATATAATTGTTTGGATATCAATGATAGGATCTGTTTTCTCGAGAATTATCTTTAATTTCATTGTTAATTGTCCAATAGAAAATTCAATCTATATTGGTATTGCTGGAATCATTCTTCTTTCAACAATAGGAATTTGTTTATGGAAAAAAGTTAGTCCAACTATAACTATGTACATTATTTGTTCAACTATGATTTTCTTTGATTTTCTAATGATTACATTAGATCCATCTTTAGCTAATTATTGTTTGGTTTTCTATACTATGTTTGTAGCAATTTTATATGAAAGAATGAGTACTATCATCTTCTTAGGAAGTGCTTGTGTAATTCAATCTATTTACTACTTTTTAAAATACAAAGATACAATTTTTCCAGGAACTGATACATTTCAAACTTTACCTTTTTTAGCATTATATCTATTCTTAGGAACAGTATTATTCTGCATTTTAAGTTATATATCAAACAATGTATATTTAAGCCTAGAAAAATCTAAAAAAGAAACTGATGACAATAAAAGCAAAAACGAATTACTTTTAAATAAGGCAAAAGATAACTCAATTCAATTGAATTCTAATAATGAAGAAATTAAAATAAGTATAGAATCTACAAATGCTGCTTCAAAGCAAATGTTAGAGGCTAGCGAACAAGTAACTAGCAAGGCTAGTGATGAAGTAAATATTGTTAGAAATATTAAAAATCGAATTAATGATGGCGTTCATGAAATTGCTGAAGTAAAAAATTCAAGTAGTGAAGTTACTGAACTATCTAATTTAAATAATACTATTGTTCGTGAAGGAGTAAGTAAAATTGAAAATTTAAATAGTACTATTACTGATATTAGCAATAATATAGAAAAAGTCGTTTCTTCTATGAATTTACTACTTGACAAAAACCAACAAGTATGCAAAATTCTTGTAACACTAAATGATATTACCGAACAGACAAATCTATTATCGTTAAATGCATCTATTGAAGCTGCTCGTGCTGGTGATGCAGGTAAGGGATTTGCGGTAGTTGCAGAAGAAGTTAGAAACCTTGCTGATAGTTCAAAAGAATTTACAACACAAATTGATGCTCTTCTTTCTGAGTTCTCTGAAACAATAGAACTAGTTACAGCAGATGTTAGTAATCAAAAGAGTGCTATCGACTCGTGTGGAAACTTTTCTAAAGAAGTTAGTAATCTATTCAATACTATTAGAGAAAACTCTAATGGCATATTAGACAAATCAACTTTAGTTGATACTAAGACTAATACTCTTGAACAATATCTAAATAAAACATTAAAAGAAATGAATGCAGTAAGTGATTCAGTTGAAAATACCGCAGCCTATATGGAAGAAATTTCAGCAAGCATAACTGATTTAACTGAAAATATTGATGAAATAACTAAACGTTATGATAATATCGATCAAATTGCTATTGATATGAATAACATAGCTAATGAAATGTAACTTATTTTATCTATAAAAACACCAGTCTTTTACTAAAGTACTGGTGTTTTTTATTAATTATATTTTTACATACATTTGTCACTTTTATTCATAATGCAACCATTTTTATATTTTTTATTTATAATGTAGCAAAGTTCTTCACGTTTGTTTACTGATATTATATTTTATGGTATTATTATGTAGAAGTATACTTATATATTTTTATACCTAACACCTTAGGAATATACTTATATTCCATCTATCACCTCTTTTGAGGATGTTAGAAGATGTCTGTTCTACTTCAATTTACCAATCCTTATTTAAACAAATACTAACAGACATCTTCTATAAAATAAATCTTTTTTCTATGTATTCCCACTTTAATCTTTTTGTGGTAATATATAATTGTAAAAAATCAATGTTTTTTATAAAAATTCACAACTAACTAAAAACATAAAGTTTTTAGTATACCCTTTTAAATAGTTGTACTTGTTTAAACTTTAAGGAGAAACTGGATAATTGTATTATCCAGTTTTTTCTTAAACAATAGAAATTTAACACCGTCTTTAAAAGATCTTTTATTCTTTATATCTTATTATTGCAAGTTATTTAGCACATCTCTTTAAGATCTATCTCATAGTAATCAGAATTACAAATATAATTACACAATTTAAATGTAGTATTACATATTTCAAAGCAATTATCAGCTTTAAAATTTTTTAATGGATCACTTATTAAAACATAATACTGCTTTCTTGACGGTTCAACTTTTACAAGTCTCCTTGCACTATTTATATATACCTTACTTATATTTTCATCCTTTAACAGTTCACTCTTTATTCTTTTATAAAGTTGTTTTCTTTCCAATTATCTTAACCTGCTTTCTAAAACATATATTTCTGCATTTTAAAATGTTATATTATTATGTTTGACTTATATATTTTTTTATATACAATTAAATTTTAATGTTTAAATTTTTAAAAAGAGGAAAGTATTATAATGATTAGTTTTTTAATCATTCCTTTTTTCGATGAAGACAGCCTTAAATTAAAGATAGGCTGTCTTTTTATGTATTATACTAGAACTCTACTTGCTTTCAATAAAAGTTTATACTTTCGTAGAAACAAAAAAATAAGGTTGAAGAT
>SVCK01000132.1 GCA_015058375.1 Clostridium sp. | reverse complement strand
TTTAAGCCAGTAGATTACTGGACTTTAAATGCAAAAGGTAATGGATTTGCATTAACTTGGGTTAGTAATAAAGGAAATAATTCTACTTTTAAAGAAGAAGTGGCAGATTCTATAGTAAATAAGTGTAAAGGACAAAATGGAGAAGTAGTTGAAGTTAAGAAGACTACTAAAAAGAAGTATTCACCTGCACTTTATGATTTAACTGAGCTTCAAAGGGATGCAAATAAGATATGGGGTTACTCAGCAAAACAAACTTTAAACATAATGCAAAGGCTTTATGAAAATCATAAGGTTCTTACATATCCAAGAACAGATTCAAGATATGTAACTTCAGATATTGTAGCTACAATTCCAGAAAGACTTAAAGCTGTATCTTTTGGAGAATATAGAGCAGCTGCTGAAAGCCTTTTAAAGAGTGGAGTAAAGGCTAATAAAAACTATGTAGATAATTCAAAGGTTTCAGATCACCATGCTATAATTCCTACTGAGGAAAAAGGAAGACTTGCAAATCTTAGTACAGAAGAAAAGCATATTTATGATCTTGTAGTTAAAAGATTTTTAAGTGTATTAATGCCAGCTTATGAATATGAACAAACTACTGTAGTTGTAAATATTGCAGGGGAAACATTTACTGCTAAAGGAAACATAACTAAGAGTAAAGGATGGAAGAGACTATATGACAATTTAAAGGATGAAGAGGATAGTCAAGAACTTCCTGAACTTAATAAGGGAGACAAAATTACAGTAGCTTCAGTTAATAAAGTAAAGAAGCAAACTACACCACCTTCTAGATTTAATGAAGCAACACTTTTATCAGCTATGGAAAATCCTCAAAAGTATGTAAACTTAGGAAAAGATGCTGCTAAGACTTTAAATGAAACTGGAGGTCTTGGAACAGTAGCTACTAGAGCTGATATTATAGAAAAGTTATTTAATTCTTTTGTTATAGAGAAAAAAGGAAAGGATATTTATCCTACATCAAAAGGAAAACAACTTATAGATTTAGTTCCAGAAGATTTAAAATCACCACTTTTAACTGCTAAATGGGAAAGTCAGCTTGATAACATTGCTAAAGGAAAAGCAAATGATAAGAAGTTTGTTGGAGATATGAAAGCATATGCTACTAAGCTTGTTGAAGATGTTAAAGGGGGAACTGCTAAATTCCATCATGACAATGCAACTGGTTCTAAGTGCCCTAACTGTGGTAAGTACTTACTTGAGGTTAAAGGTAAGAATGGAAGAATGCTTGTTTGCCAAGATAGAGAATGTGGTTATAGAGAACCTCTAGCAAGACTTACTAATGCAAGATGTCCTGAATGTCATAAGAGACTTGAACTTAGAGGACAAGGTGAAGGTAAGATTTATGTTTGTACAGGAGATACTTGTAACTTTAGAGAAAAGGCTAGTCAGTTTGAAAAGAGATTCGATAAGAAAGGTAAAGTTGATAAAAGAGAAGCTAATAGAATAATGAAGAAGATGCAACAAGAAGCTAAGAAGCAAGAAGCTGAAGATAATCCATTTGCAGCTTTACTTGGGAAAATTAAATAGTTAGAAATTTGAATGGTAGAAGAAGAGATAGAGTGCTAAATATTTTAGCCTGCTATCTCTTTTTTCTGTATTTAGATAATATTTAAATGATTTTTTACTAACAAAAAGGAAAAATATATATTATATAGAAATTATTAATAAAAGATGGCTTGTTGGTAGTAATGTGCTTTTTACCTAATATATGATAGAATATACAAGAGAATACAATGTCATAATAGTCTACATTTCGATAATTAACTTGGCTTGACGTGTGCATTGAAGAATTTTTAAAAGAGACTTATTAATAGATAAATTATTTGCAAATACTTATGTCTTTACTAAATTGAAAGTAGAGAAAAAGATATTAGAAACAGAAAGCGGTGTAAAAGCATTTATTATAAGAGTTAAAAAAGGAGAAAAATCTATGAATATTTATTTTAAACATGTTATTAGAAATATTTGGTCAAATAAATTTAAAAGTATAATAATAATAATTTCATTAGCTTTAACTACTTTGATTCTATATTCTAATATGTCAGTAAGTGATGAGATTACAGAAAAGTATATGTCACTATTAAAAGAAAACATGCAAAATTATGATATAAGTATTCAAAAAGAATCAGAAGAAAGCGGAATATTTAATTTGGAGAGTTTAAATTTAGATGATGTAAGTATATCTGAATCATTTACTTTAAATTCATGGCAAGGAAGTTATTCGGATAAGCATATAGGAGTTTCATTTCAAGAAACTAACCTTAATCAAGTTATTAATGATAAACTTTGTATGTTGAAAGAAGAAAGCAGTACTTTTAATACAGACGATAAGAGATATATAGTTATTAGTGAAGCTACTGCTGATAAGTACGAACTCAAATTAGATGATGTAATTGAAATTTCAACTATTGCTGGTAAATTTCAATTTACAGTTGGAGGTATAGCCGAAAATAAAGGGCTATATTCTAGCGAAGGCTCATCTTATATTTTAATATTAGGTAGCGAAAATACAGTGAAAAATGAAGCTTTATCTAAAAACACAATGTTATATTTAGATGTTGATGGTGCTGAAGATATAGATTTAGATGAAGTAGTAGATACAATTAAAGCAAACAATGAAAACTATAAAATTACTAAGTTAGTAGATTACACTTTAGTTAATCAAAGCATTGGTAATACAAAAAATATTCTTACTATATTATTAGTAGTTGTTATAGGAATAAGTTTTTTTGTTATTTCATCATTAACTAAACTTCTATTAGCTACAAGAATACCAGTAGTTGGAACATTTAGAAGTATTGGTAGTAGCAAATTTATGGTAGAAATGCTTTTGCTTGCAGAAAATAGTGTTTATGGTGTTATTGGCGGATTATTAGGTGTAGGAGCAGCAGTTCTATTTAATAAAGATATAGTAACTGCCTTAACAGGATATACAGATATTGAAACTAATATAAATGTTAAATATATTATATTTTCAGTTCTATTTTCAGTATTATTGCAAAGTATTATAGTTCTTGTAGATGTTATAAAGTCTAGTAAGCAAAATATTATAAAATGTGTATTTAACAAAGTAGATGTAGCAGTAACAATAAAAATTCATAAATTCCTTATAGGACTTTTATTATTAGTAGTTTCTGTAGTTTTATATTACATGAATGATAGATATGATTTTCTATTAGCAGTATTTGCATTTGCAGCAGGAATTATAGGTGGATCATTAATGTTTACTTACTTAGCAAAATGTATAGTTGAATTAATATCACGTATTTTAAAGCCAGGCGTATTTAAGATGGCTGTAAAGAATGTAATATTTACAAAGTCAACTTCTACAAATGTTTCATTAGGTGCTATATCATTAGCTGCAATATTAATGGTATATTCTATAGCTTCATCATTAGGTGGATATTTTGAAAATGCATTAACTAATACTTTAGACGCAGATTATGTTGTTACAGGTATGAGCAAGTCATTAGAAAATTATAAATTTCTAAATACTGATGATAATATTACAGATATTATTGAACTTTATTCAGAAAGTGGAATTACTCATATTAATGATGTTAAGTTTCCTGGAGTTCAAATTATAGGAATGAAGGAAGTAGCTTTAGGTATAAAGGATAAATCAAATCTTTTGCCAGACTTAAAGGAAAATGAAGTACTTATAGATGAAATATTTGCTAAGAAAAATGGCTTTGAAATTGGTGATTCATTAGAAGTAAAAGCTGATTATATTAAAGATGACACAGTAAACTTGATAGTAAAGGGATTTGTTGATGTAGGTGAGTTTAATACTGGACGTTCATGTCTGTTAATTAATGAGGAATCTTTCTTTAATAATGTATCTACAATACCAAATATGTTATTACTATCTGTAAAAGATACATCAGAAAGTTTATATGATGAACTTATTGAAAAGATTAATCAAAATGGTTTAATACTTACTACATCTGAAGATTATGTTGGTACTCAAGAAAATAGTGTAAATCAAGTTTTAAGCTTAATATATGCTTTAATTGGGTTGACAGGAATTCTTGTTATAGTAGGTATAATTAATAATCAATTAGTTGGATTTTTACAAAGACAAAGAGAATATGCTATTCTTTCTTCAATAGCTATGAGTAGATCACAATTAAGGTTAATGATGATGATTGAAGTAATGTTCTCATTCTTAATCAGCTGTATTTTAGGTGGCTCATTAGGATTATGGCTGAATAAACTAGTGGAAAAACTTTTATTTGGTTTAGGTATATGCATAAATAATAATATTGATATATCAAAATGTCTTATATTAATTTTAGGAGTATTTGTATTATTATCTTTAACTTCAATAGTACCTATGCTTAGATTAAGAAAAATAGATGTTGTAGAGCAAATTAAAAACGAAGGTTAGGAGAGAATGATATGAATAATGTATTAGAAGTAAACGGAATATGTAAGATATTTGGTGAAAAAGAAAATCAAAATACTGTACTTGATAATATAAGTTTCAATATTAAACCAGGTGAATTTGTATCAATTATGGGACCTAGTGGCTGTGGTAAAAGTACACTTCTTTATATATTAGGTGGATTACTTGATGCAAGTAAAGGAACAGTAATATTTGATGGTAAGGATTGGACAAAGCTTAAGGATAGGGAAATGAGTAAGTTGCGTAGAAATAAGTTGGGATTTGTATTTCAGTTTTATAACTTAGTTCAAAACCTTACTGTTGAAGAAAATATATTATTACCTCTTGTAATGGATGGTAAAAAGATTGCAAATTATAAGGAAGAACTTGATGAAATCTTAGATATAGTTGGTTTAAAGGATAAAAGAAAATTTATACCAAGTAAGTTATCAGGGGGACAGCAGCAAAGAGTATCTATAGCTAGAGCAGTTATAGCTTCACCTAAAATAATAATGGCAGATGAGCCTATAGGTAACCTTGATAGTAAATCAGGAAAAGAAATTATGGAGTTGTTTCAAAGATTAAATAAAGAAAAAGGTGTTTCTATACTTCAAGTAACACATTCAGAAGAATCAGCTTTATATGGAAGTAGAATAATAAGATTATTTGATGGTAAAATCCTAAAAGATGAAATTTTAGATGATAAATAATTATAGTTAGAAAGGAAGAGACGGATTGAATAAAAGGAATAAGTTATTTTTGACATTAGTCATTATTTCTTTAGTATCTGTAAAGGGATGGAGTGTATATATGGACAAAAAATTACAACAATCTAATGAAATAAGTTATATGACA
>SVCK01000131.1 GCA_015058375.1 Clostridium sp. | reverse complement strand
TATTATCATAATGATCAAGAACTAAATGATGGTATTTATGATTATGCGTATGTGTGGTACAACCATTACGTCCACACACTTTCAACAATGGATTAACTCCATTTGAAGCAAGATTTAAAAATAATTAGGTTAAAGTGTTACAAAAATGCTTGACCACAACAGTTTTATTAAATAGATAATTTAATTTGAAACAAAACCAAATAACAAGCAATACAAAAATAATCAAAATAAAGTAAAAGAAGTAATTTATTGACACAATATAATAAAAAATGTAAAATAGACTTGATATTTACATGCAGATAAAAAATGTTAATTTAATACAAAAAAAGTTTTTATTCATATTTTTGAGCAATACTTTTTCTAAGTAAGTGAACATTGTTAAATATATTAGAATTATTGTATTTATTAATGATTAAAAGAATATTTTTATATAAATTAACAGAGTGTAAATAAAATATAGGAGGGAAGTATGATTGATAAAAATAAGAAACAAATTCTGATGATTGGTTTTTCTGTAAGTCTTTTAAATAAACTTAGAGTTAGAAATGATATTAATATATACATATTAGAAGAAGAAGAAATATACAAAAAAAACAAACTTGAAAAATATGAAAATCCATTCATAAGAAGAGTAATCTTTTCAAAATATTTAGATTCAGATGAATATATTTCAATAGTGCAACAATTTAATAATGAAGTGATGCTTGATGCTGTTATTCCAGCAAGAGATTATGCAGTTAAAGCAGCATCAAAAATTGCAGAACTTTTAGGACTTGAAGGTATTGGGGCTGAAAATGGACAAATACTTACAAACAAGTGTCTTTTGCGAAATGCTTGTGAGAAATATGGGATACCTCATCCTAGGTTTAAAAAAATTAATTCATTGGAGGAGTTAAATGATTTTTTTAATGGAAAACCATTAATTTTTAAGCCGGCAACATTACAGGCAAGTATAGGTATTAGTAAAATCAATGATAAAAGCGAAATAGAGGAAGCTTGGAAAAGAACTACTAATGCAAGTGAAATATCTACCAATATAGTTTCTAGAAAACTGAAACGTGAAAATATAGTTGAAGAATTTATAGGAGGATCAGAATATAGCATAGAAACATTTGTAAAGAATGGAGAAATTATTTTTAACAATATAACTAAAAAGATTACATATAATGAAACTTTTGTTGAAAAGGGACATATTGTTCCAGCAAATTTGAAAAAAGATATACAAACAAAATTGATAAAAGAAAAGACAAATTTTGTCAAAAAAATGAAAATTCAATCTGGATTATTACATTCAGAATGGAAAATAGAAAATGAACAACCTTTTTTAATTGAGTGTGCGGCAAGAGTGCCTGGAGATTATATATTTGAGTTAATAGAATTATCATATGGATTTAATTTTATAGAAACATATTCAAAAATATTATCTAATGATGAGTTCGAATTGAATAAGAAAAATAAAAAGGTAAGTTCTATTAGATTTTTTGATTCTGAGCCAGGTGTTCTGAAGAAAATAGAAGGTATTGAGATGTTATTAAATCCAGAAATAGAAGATTGGTGTATTAATAAACAGATAGGAGATACAATTGAACCAGTGAATTCATCATGGGATAGAGTAGGATATTTTATTGTGACAGCAGATGATTATGATGAATTAGAAAAAATATGCAAAAATGTGTTGGAATCGGTGAAATTTGTAGTTGTTTAAATGGGGGAACGATAAAATTGAAAAAACAAAACTTAAAAGAAATTATCAGTTAAATTAATAGCGTTAGCTACACTTATAAGTAATGTAGGAAATGGTATGCATACAATTGCGGTAAGTAAATTGGCATATGATAAAACTAATATTGCAATGGCATTTGGTGGAGTTATTATAGTTCAATACATTGTTATGTTTTTAGTACAGTTTGTTTCAGGAGTTGTAGTGGATAGAAATAATCCAAAGAAAGTTATAGTTATTAGTGATATAGTAAGAGGAATATTGATATTAACTAGTGGATTAATGTGTTTGTTTACAGATGTAGGTATATATTTGCTTTCGGCTTTTATATTTAATAATGTTAGTTTTGATTATAAAAGAGTTGAACAATCTGAAGATGTTAAAAAAAATGAAAGTTTATTTATAAAAATAGTTCAAGGATTTTTTGCAGATTGGAAAAATATATGTAAATGTATAAAAGGAGAAAAAAGTGTTATGGCACACTTATTTGTGCCTACAGGTGATTATTTATCTGTGAATTTTTTCAATGTAATGTTAGTGCCACTTGTTATAGTTTTTTATAATGATAATAGTTTCAATATATCATTGTTTGATTGTGGGTTTGCAATTGGATCAATTATAGCTGTTTTATTTATAAATTATATTTTAAAAACAATAGGAATTAATAATTCTGCTGTTATAGGACTTTTAATTCAAGGGTTAATACTTATTATAATAAGTATTAAAATTAATTTGATAATAGCGTTTTTATTAATGATTTTATATGGAGTATCGAATTCTTTTTCAATTACTATATTTAATACAAATCTTCAAAAGAGGTGTGTAGGAAATATTAAGGGAAGAGTTAATTCTATAAAAAACTTTTTAGTATCATGTTTAACTATAGTTTTAGTGCCATTAGTTTCGAAAATGTATGATGTTTCAATAGAAAGTGGATTAATAACAGCAAGTTCCATACTTATAATATATGCTGCGATTTCATTTGTTTTAGGAAGAAAATTTGTTTTTGGAAAAGGTTATCTAACTAAAGTTATAGTAATAGATAAAAATAATAAATTAGAAGAAAAATTTAATTAAAAGGAGAAGATTATATGAATAATGATAAGCTAAAATTATTTTGTTTCCCTTTTGGAGGAGCAGGGGTAAGCATATATAATGAGTGGCAAAACTTATTTGGAGAAGATGTAGAAATAATACCAATTCAATTGCCGGGAAGAGAAAGGTTAATTGATGAAGAACCATTTACAGATCTTAATAAAGCAGCAGATCATTTTGCTGAATTAATAAAAAATAAATATAGCGAGAGTGATGTTGCCTTTTTTGGACATTGTTTCTTAGGATCAGTATTAGCATTTGAAGTGATTAAACGTTTAGAGAAGTGTGCAAATTTAAATATAAAGCATTTATTTGTTAGTTCGGCATTCGCACCTGGAAGTGATAGAAATTACAATTTAGATATGTATAATGATGATAATTTTATTAAAGGAGTAGAAAAGCTTACTGGATTTAAAAATGAGGCATTTCTAATTCCAGAATTAAGAGAATTATTATTACCATCGTTTAAAGCAGATTTTAAAATGGATATGAATTATAAGCTTGATAATATAAAAACAGTAAATGTTCCAATTACAGTTTTATATGCAAAAGATGATGATTTCGTAGATAGGAAATCGGCACAATTATGGGCAGAATATACTACTACAGATTTCAGCTTCTATGATATTTCAGGCGAACATTTATATTTGTGTAATGACCCAAAACAAGCTATACAAATAATAAAAAATATTGTGAAAGCAGAAAAGAGGTAAGAAGAATGGATAGATTAAAAGATAAAGTGGTT
>SVCK01000130.1 GCA_015058375.1 Clostridium sp. | reverse complement strand
CAAAGTTAAGATGGTCATGACTACAAGCAATAAAGATGATGAAGAAATGGCTAAGCTTATAGGCAATAAGAAATATCAAAAGGAACTTGAAAAAGAGTTTAGGGATGAAAATAGTGACTTTAAAATAGTTATAGTTGTAGATATGTGGCTTACTGGTTTTGATGTGCCAAGCCTTGATACTATGTATATAGATAAACCTATGAAAGCTCATAACTTAATGCAGGCAATAGCAAGAGTTAATAGAGTTTATCCAGGTAAAACTGGAGGACTTGTTGTAGATTATATAGGTATAAAGAAAAATCTTTTTGATGCATTAAAGACTTACACAACAAGAGACCAAGATAAGATTCAAGAAAATGAAGAGGGTAAGAAAATAGCATTAGATACTATAGAAGTATTAAGAAATGTTTTTCATTACTTTGATTATAGCGAATTCTTTACAGGCACAGATAGAAGAAGATTTGACCTTATTAGAGATGGAGCAGAATATATAGAACTTACAGATACTAGACAAAAGTTATTTATGCAGGAATCTAAAAGACTTAAGGATGTATATAAAATCTGTACTAGCTTATTAACTAAAGAAGTTAAGGGTGAAGTAGCTTACTTTATAGCAGTAAGAAGTTTTATTCTAAAGACTACTAGAAAAGGAGTCCCAGACCTTGCAGAAGTTAATAGAAGAATATCTGAAATGTTAGAACAAGCTATCTTAGAAGATGAAGTATTATCATTAACAGAAGCAGGAACTAAGGAGACTTTTGAGCTTTTAACTGATGAAAACTTAAGCAAGTTACAGGCATTACCTCATAAGAATATGGCAGCTAATATATTAATGAGAGTAATGAAGGAAAAGGTTAATGAAATAAAGAAGACTAATTTAGTTGTAAGTAAAACTTTTAGTGAAAGACTAGAGGCTATTATAGAAAAGTATAATAATAGAAATGATGAAGAAGATGTATTTAAAGTTCTTGAAGAATTAGTTAAGTTTAAGCATGAACTTTTAGATGCTATAGAAAAGGGTCATGAAATAGGTCTTAGCTATGAAGAAAAGGCATTCTATGATGTATTAACAGCAGATCCAGAAGTTATTAAGGCTATGGGTGATGATATATTAATAAAGATAGCAAGGGAATTAACTAAGACTGTTAGAGAAAACATGACTCATGCTTGGTATGAGAAGGCACAGGCTCAAGCAAAAATGAGAAGTGTAATTAAAAGATTGTTAAAGAAATATGATTATCCTCCTAATAAGAGTAAACAAGCTATTGAAGATGTATTAGAACAAGCTAAATTACAATGTGTTAGAGGATAGAAAAAGAGATATGCTCATGAAAGCTAATTAAAATGGTACCTATAAACAGGACACTTAAAAAAGTGTCTAGTTTATAGGTACTTTTTGTGTATAATATTAATATCTATCTTGGAGGAAAAAACATGAGTAAAATAATATTTGACGAAAAAACTATTGAATTACTTAAACAAAATAAATATGTTGTTAGAGTTAGTGATAAGTCTATAACTTACTCTGACGAGTTTAAGTGACTTTTTATAGATGAATATTTAAAAGGTAAACTTCCTAAAGTAATTTTTAAGGAAGCTGGTTTTGACATCGAAGTACTTGGCGTTAAACGTTACGAACAAGCGGCAGCTAGATGGCTAAAAGCTTATAATCGTGATGGAATTATAGGTCTACGTGATACAAGGAAAGAAAACTCAGGAAGACCTACTGATAAAGAACTTACCAAAGATGATATCATCTCAAAGCAAGAAGCTAGAATAAAATTATTAGAAGAGCAGGTAGAAATGTTAAAAAAATTAGACGTTACAGAAAGGAGGCTGGTAAACAGCTGCGTAGACCTAAAAAGTAAAGAAATTTTCAAATTAATAAATGAAACTATTATCGAAAATAATTTAAAGAATATGGTTTCATATTTTTGTGAACTCTTAAATGTTTCACGTTCGGGATATTATAATTATTTAAATTCTTTAGATAATCAAAAAATCATTGAGGATAAAGACTTAGAAGCCAAAGAAAATATTTTAAAAGCTATGAATTACAGAGGTTATAAGAAAGGATCACGCTCAATAAAAATGGTCTTAGAAGGTGAATATTCTATTGTTTATAGCAGAAAGAAAATACAACGCATCATGAGAAAATATAATATTAAATGCCCAATAAAAAAAACTAATCCATATCGAAAGATGGCTAAAGCAACTAAAGAGCATCGAGTAGTTCCTAATTTATTAGAAAGAAATTTCAAACAAGGAATACCAGGAAAAGTACTCTTAACAGACATTACTTACATACCATATGGTAATAATCATATGGCTTATTTGTCTATCATCAAAGATGGTAGTAGCAACGACATCTTATCGTATCATATTTCAGATTCTTTAAAAATAGATATTGTAACAGTAACTATAGATAAACTTATAGCTCAGCACAAGAATGATTTCCATAAAGATGTATTTGTTCATTCTGATCAAGGTGTTCATTATACTAGCCCTAAATTTCAAAAATTACTAAAAGAAAATAAATTAGGTCAATCAATGTCACGCCGTGGAAACTGCTGGGATAATGCACCACAAGAATCTTTCTTTGGTCATATGAAAGATGAAGTTGATTTCAAAACGTGTAAAACTCTTAATGAAGTTATTGAAGTCATTGATGATTATATAGATTATTATAATAATTACAGGTACCAATGGAACTTAAAAAAGATGACTCCTAAACAATATAGAAATCATCTTTTATTAGTTGCTTAGTCCCTTTTTTTATTGTGTCCTTGACAAAGGATCCACTTTAATTAATTGCTATTTTTTTCGCCGATATTAATAAAGGGATGTTTGCAAAATAAAAAATATCATATAAAAGAAAAAATGCTAAGTTATGGAACAAAAAACACGATAATACAATTGAAGATATATTTTGTAAATAAGAAATGGGGTTATATAAATGAAAAAAATAACAAAAATATTTTCAGTATTCATTACAGTATTTTTATTTGCAAGTGTTGTTGTATTAGCAAGTTCATCAGAAAAAGCATCTGCAGCACCAGCACCTAAATTAACACAATTCGAAGTACTTGGATGTTCAACTCCAGAGATATATAATTATCAAAATGGTAAAACTTATATATCTAGTGAAAATCTTTCAAAGGGAAAACTTGCAGGTTCAACTGTTTATGTAGTTACAAGACAAATGGGATATAGACGCTTAAGTTATTCTGTTGATGGTGGTTCATATATAAGTGCTACACAAATCGATAAGTTCCCTATACAAGGATATGATTGCAATGGAGCACGTGCTGTTGTTGGATGGGTTAGTGTAGAATCAATAACTGGATTATCAGCAGGTCAGCATACAATAAGAGCTTTATGCAACAGTACTGTTGTAACTGGTTCTATGTCTGATGCTGTAACAGTAACAATGGGATAAAAGGAATGTGTAGTTATGACATTAAATATTTCATCAATAAATAATAATTCTAATTTACTAAATACAAATGAAAAAAATAGAAATAATAAAGAGTTTTCTATTCAAAATGATCCTGTAGTAGAAGGAATCCAAAAGAATGTAAAAGATCCTATAGACAGAGAAGAGGATTTAATGTTATGGGATAACCTAGGTAAGAATTTTAAATTGAATAATAATACTTATGAAGGATTCCAAGAAATAAAGAAGAGTTTAGTTTGTTTTCCACCTGCAACAGCTCCAGGTAGAGTACGTAGACAGTATAGAGAATATATGCAAAAATTGCCTAAGGGAGCTAGAGATCAAATGCAGGGAATTTTAACTTTTACTTATGGAGAATGTGTGAGAAATAAGGGAGTTGATTCTTCTGATTGGAAACAAGTATTAAATGCAATGAAAAATGGTATAGGAACAATTGGAGATTTAAACACTGATTTTGATTTTATTAGAAAGTGTGTAAATGACTTTAGTCAGTTTGATAAAGAAACAAAGGAAGATGAAAGTGTAAGGCAAATACTTATATAGTATTAATAATAAGATGTATTGAAATTTAGAAATAAGTTTCATACATCTTATTTTTATACTCAAAATTAAGAAAGAAGCTAATGAAATAGGAGTAAGAAATTAAAAATATGTTAAAGGGAATGCTATGATAGTAGCTTACTCAAGAACTTCTGCCTATAAGATGTATAAAGAAATACTTTCTCAAAGACCTGACTGGGAAAACAAAGTTAAGATGGTCATGACTACAAGCAATAAAGATGATGAAGAAATGGCTAAGCTTATAGGCAATAAGAAATATCAAAAGGAACT
>SVCK01000013.1 GCA_015058375.1 Clostridium sp. | reverse complement strand
TATTGACTCTCTTATTAAATTCATCATAAGTTAACTTTTCATTATGATCTATAACAGCTATTTTTTCTGGATTCTTTAATACCTCTTCTTCAAAAACCTCAATTATTGTCTTATAATCTCTAAACTTATTTTCACCCTTAGAGAATTTATTTATAATTAAGTTTTCTTCTTCCTCACTCAATGTTGTTATGTTACTTATCTTTTCACTAGGATTCTTAATTATATTAGAAAGTATCATATTAAAATTATTTAAGAGATTTTTTATAGTTTCCTTTTCAAATAAGTCAGTACAATACTCTGCCATAACTTTATAATCTTTATCCGTTCTTATTATATTTAAAGTAATATCAAACCTAGAAATATCATGCTTCTTATCCTCTAACGAAATAGTGATGTCATTCATAACTAAATCTTCACTGGATGACGAATCTTCTAACGCCATCATTACATCAAAACATGCATTTCTAGATAAATCTCTCTCTTTAACGAACTCTTCCACTAACTCTTCAAAAGGATATTCCTGATTTTCAAAGTTTTTTATACACATTGCTTTAATACTTTCTAAAAAGTCATTAAATATCATATCTTTTTCCAGTGTACCCCTCATTACCAAGGTATTCACAAACATACCAATCATATTTTCAGTATCCTTATGAAGTCTTCCTGACACTGGAGTTCCAATCAATATATCTTCCTGTTTACTGTATTTATGAAGTAATACCATATAAGCTGCTAGAAATACCATGTACTCTGTAGTATCAGTTTTCTTAGCAAAATCCTTTATCTTTCTAATTAAATTTATATCTATTGAAGAATATACTACATCTCCTCTAAAACTTTGTATCTTAGGTCTCTTATAATCAAGCGGAAGATCTAAAGGAGTAAAACCATCTGCGAAAACTTCCTTCCAATAATTCTTTTGAGAAGTATAATCCTTATGCTTTATCCATTCACTGTAATCTTTATATCCTATTTTTATTTCTTCTAAAGAAATATCCTTATAAAGTGCTGTAAATTCTTTTAATATTACATTTATTGATTGACCATCTGATATTATATGATGCATATCAAATAATATAGTAAAATCTTCTTTATCTTCTTTTATTATTTTAACTTTCATAAGTGGAGCCTTGCTGAAATCAAAAGGAGTAACAAACTTTTCTTTTATATTTTCAACTTCAGATTTTGTTAAGTTTTCTAAATATTCAACTTTAAAATCTAAATTCTTATCTATTTTCTGATAAAACTCACCATCAATTATATGAAAGCTTGTTCTTAAGGCATCATGTCGTAAAACAATCTTTTTAAAAGCATCTATAGCCTTATCCACATCAAACTTACCTTTTACATTTAATATTCCAGGCATATTATAAACTGTACTACTCTTGTCCATTTCATTTAATATATAAAGTCTCTTTTGAACAGATGACATCTCATAATAAGGCTTTTCTTCCGCCTTTGGTATATCCACATAATTCTTTTCATTATTCTTTTCTATAAGTTTTGCTATCTCAGCTATTACAGGTTTTTCAAATATCTCTGAAAGTTTTAACCTTACTCCTAGTGCAACTTCAATTTCATTCACTAATCTAACAGCCTTTAATGAGTGTCCTCCTATATCAAAGAAATCATCATATATTCCTGCTCTTTTAACTTCTAATACTTTGCAGAAAATCTTTTCCAAACTTTCTTCTAACTCATTTCTAGGTGCTACATAGTTCTCTCCGCCTAGGTTTTCAATATAAGGAAGCTCCTTTTTATTTACTTTCCCATTAGGAGTTAAAGGCATCTTTTCAATCTGAACCATTGCAGAAGGCACCATATACTTTGGAAGACAGCTTCCTAAATATGTTTTAACATCACCTATATTTATCTCTTCATTAGATACAATATAAGCACACAATCTCTTATCTCCAAACTTTTCATCCTGTGCTATAACAACAGCATCAACTACATTTTTATATTCTCTAAGTCTACTTTCAATTTCACCTAATTCAATACGAAAACCTCTTATTTTTACTTGTTCATCTATTCTTCCTAAGTATTCTATATTTCCATCTATAAGCCATCGTGCTAAATCGCCAGTTCTATAAAGTTTTCCTTTACCGAAAGGATTAGGAATAAATTTCTCTTTAGTTAAATCTTCTCTATTAAAATATCCTCTAGTTACTCCTTCACCTGCTATGCACAATTCTCCAGCAATTCCAACACCACAAATACTCATGTCTTTCAATATAAATATCTCTAAATTAGAGATTGGTTTTCCTATAGGCATGGTTTTATTGTCACCTAAATCACTTATATATTCATAAGAAATTGCATTAACAGTAGTTTCTGTTGGTCCATAAGTATTAAATATTTGAACCTTGCCCTTCCACTTGTTTAAAACATCAATTTCAGCAGCAGCAGCTCCTGTTTCAAGAAGTCTTAAAGTTTTAAATGACTCTGGATCTAATTTTTTAATAAAAGCTGGTGTTAATGTTGCAACTGTAACATTATGTTCATTTGCATACTTAGGAATTGCAAAAGTATCTCCAATTATTTCTTGTGGCACCATAAGTAAGGTTGCTCCAAGTAAAATACCACTAAATATATCCCATACAGATTGATCAAAGGCAATACTTGCAAACTGCATTATTACATCAGTATCTTTTATGTTATACAAATCTTTATAGGCATAAATCATGTTAATAAGATTATGATGTTCAACCATTACCCCTTTAGGTTTTCCTGTAGTACCTGAAGTATATATCATATACAAAAGATCCTCTGGATTATTTACTATTTTAAGTTCTTCTTTTACTTCTAAAGCTTCTATTCTTTCCATAGACTCTATTTCAACTATATCCGTATCAAAGTTCTTCAATCTTTCCCTAGAATCAGTCACTATACATTTAGGTTTACAGTCATCTAAAATATACTGTATTCTTTCATTAGGATATCTAATATCTATAGGAACATAAGCTCCTCCTGCTTTAATTATTCCTAAGATTCCTATTATAAGTTCTATACCTCGGTCAGCAAAAACAGCTACAAAGTTATTTCTCTCAAGCCCCATTTTTCTTAGTTGATAAGCTAGATTATTAGCTGCATTATTAAGTTCTCCATAAGTTATGCTCTTATCTAAATATTCAATAGCAGTCTTTTCACTATATTTTTTAACCTGCTCTTCAAATACTTCTGCTACTGATTTTTTAATTGCATAAGGTGTTCCTGTTTTATTAAAATCACAAATAACCTTATTTAATTCTTCCTTACTTAATAAACTTATATCTTGAACTAAAGCATCTTTATTTAAAGTAATATTTTTCAACAAGTTTTCCATTCTTGAAAGAAGAAGATCCATTTCAAAATCGCCATACATAGAATCATAATACATAGCTTCTAACTCTATACTATCTCCAAGATATACACTAATGGTCAAATCATAACTAGTTTCTTCTCTAACATATTCTGCTTCCATTTTTCCTTCATACTTATCTAAGTTCAATGTATCATAATTTTCAAATACTAATAAAATATTAAATAAATCTTGACCTAAATCACTAGCTTTCTGTATTTCTACTAAAGGGCAATAATCATATTCCATAGAATTCACGCCTTGTTTTTGAACACTTTTAAGAAGCTGCAAGCATGTCATATTCTCCTCTGTTTTAACTCTTACAGGAATTGTATTAATAAATAGTCCTACAGCACTTTCTATTCCGTTCAAATCTACATTTCTTCCTGAAACAATCTTTCCAAAAACAACATCATTCTTATTGTATTTCTGCAGACATATACCAAGTGTGCTTTCAAAAATAGTATTTATAGTAACATTACTTTTTGTGCTAAGCTCTAAAAGTTTATCTTTTAAATCATTAGATATTTTTAAAGTTCTCTTTTTAACTACTCCCTTATTTTCAGATTTATTCATAGGAATAATTACCGCTGCTTCTTCATAATCTTTTAAAAGATTCTTCCAATAATTAATCCCAGCTTTAACTGGTTGTCTTCTTAACCAATCTACATACTCACCAAATATAGATTCTTCTTTTATGTATAACTCATCACCATTTTTAATAATATCTACAGCCTTTAAAAAGTCATCTAATAATAAGCCTATACACCATCCATCAATAATAATATGATGAAAATTCCAAATCATATAATTTACATTTTTATTTTTTATAATACTCATTCTTAATAATGAGTCCTCTTCTAAATCAAAACCTCTTTCTAAATCTTCATCTATAATTGAATCTATGTATTGCCTTAAATTATCACCAGAATAATCTAGTACTCTTCTTTCTATAGCTCTATTTTTCAAAACTACCTGTACTGGCTTTTTAACTTTTCTATACAAGAAAGAAGTCCTTAAAACATCATACCTAGCTTGGATGTAATCAATTGCCTTTTCAAGTACATCTATCGATGTATCTTTTATCTTAACTATATTTTGCAATATATAACTAGTTGCATCTTCGTCCATTTCTTTATGGTAAAGCATTCCTTCTTGTAAATATGTAAGACTATATAAAGCCTTTACATTATCTATTTCATATTTATCAGAAAGAACTCTAAAATCTTTATTATCCATAAATACATTTCCAAAATCTGAAGGAGTTAATATTCTATCTTCATTATTAGAAGCTGCAATTTCATTTAAACATTCCATCCACTTCTCAACTAAATCCTCCATAAACTCTTTGCTGTATTTCCCATTATCAAAATGAACTTCTCCTACAATCTTATTGTCCTTAATAAAACAATCAAAACTTATATCAAACAAGCTTCCATTTTCTATAGCATTAAATTCTCCTGTAGAATATTTTGAAAACTTAACTGATCCATTTAAAATTTCGCTAAAATCGCCCAAATAATTAAAACATAGATTTCTATGTAATTCTGGCATTTTCTCTTTCAAAAGTCCAAATCCTAGTTCTTTACCATCAACATTTCTTATTGTTTCTTTAACATTGTATATACATTCTGCTAAAGTATCTCCTTTTTCAAATAAAACAGGAAATAAACTTGTAAACCATCCAACAGTTCTATCTAAATTAATATCATCCTTTAAAGGTCTTCTTCCATGTCCCTCCAAGAAAATACCTAATTTGTTTTGACCTGTTTTTAAGTTAATGGCTTTAACTAATGCTGATAACAATAAATCATTAAGTTTTGTACCATAAACCCTATTAGAATTAAATATAAGATTTTTAGTTATTTTACTATCAATAGAAAAGTTTATTAAATCCCTATCTCCCTCTTCTTCATTTTCAAAAGGTACCATACTCTCTTTTGCCTCATTTATGGTGTTGATCCAATATGATAAATCATCATCATAACTTAAATTTTTCTTATAAGTATTTAGTTTTTCAGCCCATTCCTTAAAAGATGCAGTTTTTTCAGGCAGTACTATTTTCTTATCCTTTTCAGCCATATTATAAGCATTAATAAAATCTTCTAAAATAACTCTCCAAGAAAATCCATCTACTGCAATATGATGAATACATAAAAATAATTCATCTCCTTTTATGGTCTTTATTAATGCAGCTTTTACTAATCCCTTCTTATCCAAAGATATCTTTTGATTAACTTCATTACATATTGATTCTATTTTTTCTGCCAACTCGTCTTCTTTGAATTCTGTTACATCATAAGTAATAAGTTCATAGGCCTTATTTTCTTTATAAGAAAGAATATTTAATTTATTTTTATCATAAACCATTCTTAATGAATCATGATGTTTAACTATTGCATCCAGAGAACTTTTTATATATTGTTCTTTAAAACTTTCAGCATGAATCATAATACCTTGATTAAAATGATTAATATTCTTTAGTTTCCAATTAAAAAATTCATTAATAATAGGAGTTTGTATCACTTCTCCTGTAACTTCTTCTTGATTAGAACTTGATTTTTGTTTTTTCTTTATAACTTTTGAAAGAGCTTCTATCGTCTTTAAAGCAAAAATATCTTTTACCTTTAGCTCATATCCTAATTCATTAATTTTTGAAGATATACGAATGGCCTTAATAGAATCTCCTCCAACTTCATAAAAGCTTTCTGTAACACTTATCTTTTCAAGGTTTAAAGCTTCTTTAAATACATTCGAAAGAAGTATTTCCATTTCATTTTTCGCTTCAATATACTTTTTATTATCTTCAATTTTAATATTAGATAATGCTTTTTTATCAACTTTACCACTAGTATTTACTGGTATTTCATCAGTAAATACTATAAACTTAGGAATCATATAATATGGAAGTGACTTGCTTAAATTGCTTATTATATAGTTCTTTTCAAGCTTTTCATCAGAAACAATATAAGCATAAATATTATATTCACCATTACTATCTTTAAAAGCTACAACAGCTGTATCATTTACTTTACTTATATTTCTAATCTGAGACTCTATTTCACCAAGTTCAATTCTAAAACCTCTTACCTTAACCTGTTCATCAATTCTTCCTAAATACTCAATATCTCCATTTGGAAGCCATGAGCCTAAATCTCCAGTCCTATAAAGTTTTCCTTCACCGAAAGGATTATCTATAAAACTTTTATTCGTTAAATCTTCCCTTCCTAAATATCCTCGTGCCACACCATAACCAGCCACACATATTTCCCCTTTGATTCCTTTAAGGCATAACTTGTTATCTTTCATTATGTAAATTTTGCAGTTTGCACATGGTTTACCTATCGGTACACTATTTATAACTTGTTTTTTATCATACTTCCAATAAGTTGATATTACTGTACTTTCAGTTGGTCCATATACATTATAATAAGTAGTTTTGTCGTCAATCTTCTCTAGTACTTCCTTTGAAGAAGCCGACCCTCCTGTAAATAAAATTCTTAAATTAACGTCTTCTAATTGTAAAAAATATTGTGGTGGTAATAAAGCTACTGAAATATTATGCTTCTTATAGATATTAAAAAATTCTTTAACATCTAAAAGTAAATCTTTATTTACAAGTACAAGAGGCAAACCATTCATAAATGCCATCCATATCTCCCATACACTAGCATCAAAAACTAAATTTGCAAATTGCAACACTACATCTTTATTAATCAAATCAAATTGATTATATATATTTTTTAAGTTACAAAGATTTTTATGTTCTATCATTACACCTTTAGGCTTTCCTGTTGTTCCTGAAGTATAAATGATATAAGCAATATCCTCAGGTTTATTAACTATCTCAAGATTTCCTTTTTCTTCAGCATAATTATCTTCCTCAATAAGACTTATTGTCTTAACATTTTTGGGAACTGTATAATTTTCACAACTACATAATAAAGCCTTTGCTTTACTGTCTTCTAACATATAAGTAATTCTTTCTTGTGGAAATTCAGGGTCTATTGGAAGATACGAAGCACCAGACTTCAAAATAGCTAAAAGACCTATAAGTGTCTCTATATTTCTTTCTGCAGACAATGCTATAATGTCATTAGGTTTGAATCCCATCTTTCTTAAATTTGTAGCCAACATATTAGCTCTTTCGTTTAGCTCCATATATTTAATCTTCCTGTCTTCATATATAAGAGCAGTTTTATCTCCACATTTTTCTACTGTTTCTTCAAAAAGTTCTACAGCAGTTTTATTCTTAAATTTATTATTTATAGGAGAATTAAATATATTTAGTATTTCATTTTTCTCATCTTCAGAAATAAGTTCCATATCTCTTACTAATGCATCTGAATTTTCTATTCCTTTTTCTAATATATTGCATATATGCTTAAATATATTTTCTACTTTATCTTTATTGAACAAATCAGTTTGATAATCAAAAATCATATCGTACTGTCCAGAATTAGAATAATCCACTAAATGTATCTGTAGTGGATTAATTTGTTTTTTGGGTTCAATCCATTCTATCTCAACATTCTTATATTTTTCGTCTATAGATGCATTTTGTAGACTTAATATAATATCGAATAATCCCTTAGTATCTCCTAACTCCTCTAAAATTCTTCCATAGTTACATCTTTGATGTCTAAATCCTCCCATTATATTTAATGATGTTTTCGATACTATATCTGCAAAAGTCATTTCCTCATTAAATCTAAAGCTTAATGGAATTGTGTTTACAAACATTCCCATAGTATTCTTTTGCTTTTTATTTACTCTATTTAATACACTTGTCCCTATATAAAAATCATTCATATTAGTGATATGATTAATATAAACAGCCAATGCACTCATAAACAAACAATATGCTGAAGTTTTATTTTCCTTAATATATTGCTGCATCTTTTGAGTTAAAATTTTGTTCACCTTGAATGAATCCCTTGCCGAATCATAACGCAAAGAATTTTTACTATAAATAGAATCTACTGGGCCTATTTGGTTAATCTTTTCCATCCAGTAATCTAATGATCTATTAAAAGATTTACTATTCAAATATTTAATATTTTCATTAATATAATCTTCATAAGAGCCTATTGATTCAATATCTAATTCGCCATAAAAATCTTCTATAATAAAATTAACAATATTTAGTCCACTCCATGCATCTGCAATTATATGATCAACAGAAAG
>SVCK01000129.1 GCA_015058375.1 Clostridium sp. | reverse complement strand
ATCTCTATCTTTTTCTTCTACAAGCATTTCTTTATTATCTTTTAATTCTTGAATTACATTTTTATATTCTTTGTATGCATTAACTATTACCTCTAAATCCGCTTGTTCCTTACAAAGCTTTCTCCATTCAGTTTGATCTGCTATTATTGAAGGATCACTAATTTTAACAGATAATTCATCATACTTATTTTCTATAAAAGCCAATTTATCTAATAACATGATATCACTCCGAATCTTATTTTTCACATCTTAGTATTATATCACAATATGTTTATTCTTATCAACAATTGAAACTTCCTATTACTACTCTGTCTAATCCTGCTAAATCTTTGATAACTTCAACTTTAGTATATCCATTATCCTCCATTAATTTCTTAACACTTTGGCCTTGATCAAATCCTATTTCAAAAGCTAAAATAGAATTTTTTCTCAATACCATACTACTCTGTTTTACAATTTTTCTATAAAATATTAATCCATCATCTCCACCATCTAAAGCTGTATGTGGTTCATAATTTTTAACATCGCTCATTAATGTCTCTATTTCCTCTGTTTTTATATAAGGTGGATTTGAAACTAATACATCATACTTTATTCCTGTATCTATGACTTCATTTAATAAGTCACTTTTAATAAAATTCACTCTATCTTGTAATTTATGTCTCGCTATATTTTTCCTTGTAATTTTTTCAGGTATATCATAATAATCTATAGAATCTACTTTTATATTTTTTCTATAATAGGCCAATGCAATCCCTATAGCTCCACTTCCCGAACATAAATCACATACTTTTAATTCTTCATTTTCATCTATCATACTTAGAATCTTTTCTACCAATACTTCAGTATCACTTCTTGGTATAAGAATTCCCTTTTCCACAAAGAAATCTAATCCCATAAAATCACATTCACCTAAAATATATTTTACTGGCATCTTTTCTTTTCTCTTATCTATAAGATTAAAAAATTCTTCCTCATCTTTATTATTAACATCTTCCGTATTATTAATCATTAAGTATAATTTATCCTTTTTTATTACTTTGCCTAATAGAAGTTGCGAATCTAATCTTGCAGTATCAATGCCTGCTTCTAATAAAATTTTTGTACCTATATTTAATAATTCTCCAATTTTCATTTATTATTCAATCCCTTCTGATGCTTTTAATGATGCAATTGCAACTTCTATCTGATTATCATCAGGTTCTCTTGTTGTAAATTTTTGAAGCTGTAATCCTGGATATGCTACTATCTTTGCCAACTTACTATTACTCTTTCCAAGCCACTTTATTAATTCATAAGTTATTCCTGAAACTATTGGAATTAATATAATTCTTAAAATTACTCTTTCAAAAAATCCTCCCCATCCAGTAAATGATATTACAATTACACTTACAATCATAATTAAAAACAAAAAGTTGGTCCCACATCTTGGATGAAATCTTTCTTGAGTTCTAACATTCTCTATTGTTAAAGCTTTCTCTGACTCATAACAAAAAATAGTTTTATGTTCTGCCCCATGATATTGAAAAACTCTATATATATCATCGCATTTACCTATTGCCCACATATAAATTAATAAAATACAAATTCTAATTATTGCTTCTATAAGATTTAATATTAATGAAGAAATTGCTAGTTTTTCAAATATTGAAGCTATAGCTGTAGGAACTCCAACAAATAATCCAATTGCAATTATAAATGATATAAAAATTGTTATTGCTATAATAATATCATTCGCTTTTTCTCCAAATTTACTTTTTAACCACTTTTCAAATTTTGAACTTTCATCCTCTTCTTCAAATAGAGATGCTGAATAATTTAGTGTTCTTAATCCTAAAATTAACGAATCTATTAATACAAATATCCCTCTTATAAAAGGTATATTTAAAAATTTATATTTTTGTATTAAAGGAATGCTATTTATAGACTCCGTGACTATACTTCCATCTGATTTTCTAACCGAGGTTGCAACACATTTAGAGCCACGCATCATTACTCCTTCTATTACTGCCTGCCCTCCAACATTACATCTCCTCATCAAAGCTCACTTCTTTCCCCATATTATTTTTCTTCTTTAAACTTATAATAACATTTTCCACATAATGACTCATATTCTACATTATTAGCATTATCAATAACTATCTGTTTCCCTTCAAATACAAATTTTCCATTTATCTTACGTGCATTCAACAATGCTTTACTTCCACATTTACATATAGTTTTCATTTCTTCTATACTATGTGCTATTAATAATAATCTAGTACTACCTTCAAAACCTTGCATTTGAAAATCTGTTCTTAATCCATAACATATTACAGGTATATCTAATTTAACTGCAATTTCAAATAATTGATCTACTTGATATGCTTTTAAAAATTGAACCTCATCAACTAATATACAATCTAATTTACCTTTTTCTTTAACATTTTCTTGTGTCATTTCGTAAATATTATCTTCTGATGATATAATCATATCAACTTTTCTTGTAACCCCTAATCTAGACACAAGTTTATCTCCACCTTTGTTATCTGTTGCAGGTTTAATCAAAACTACTCTAAGTCCTCTTTCTTCATAATTATAAGCAACTTGCATTAAATGTGTTGATTTTCCTGAATTCATAGCTCCATATCTAAAATATAATTTACTCATATTAATCTTCTCTCCTTAGTCTCTGAATAAATCTGATTATAGCATTTAATTATTTCATAAAAAAGTAGATGAATTTATTTTTATCACTATACTCATACATTTAAATTTAAATTTTATTTTAAAGGCAACTTTTTCCTTATATGTAACAACTTAGACCTTTAAATTTTGTTGACCTTATTAACTTCCCTATGATATAATCAAGTAGCATTTAAAGACTAGACTTTTTAGTCGATTTGAAAGAGGTGAAATAAATGAGAGAAGGCATACATCCTGAATACCATCACGACGCAGTGGTTAAGTGTGCATGTGGAAATACTTTTACAACTGGTTCAGTTAAAGAAGAACTTAAAGTAGAAATATGCTCTAAATGCCACCCATTCTTCACTGGTAAGCAAAAAATCGTTGACGTTGGCGGTAGAGTTGATAAGTTTAATAAGAGATTCAACCTTAACCAAGGTAAATAGGAAATATTGGGAAAGACATTGTCTTTCCCATTTTCTTTATTTTTATACGTGAAATTTTAAACATTTATATAATATATTATAAACTTAGTGATAAACTATATACATATTAAACAATAAAGTGAGTGGATTAAATGAAAAAAGTTTTAATCTTGACTACCTCAACAGGCCAAGGTCATAACCAGGCTGCAGATTCAATAATTGAAGCTTTTAATAATACGGACTTTGAGTGTATCAAACATGATTTTTTAATAGAAAATAAAATTATTAATAAAGTTGTTGTAATGGGCTATGAAATTTTTGCTTCTACATTTCCAAAAATATATGGATTTTTTTATAATCTAACTGATAGAAATTACATCAACAAATCTAATATTTTTATATTTCTTCCTGTAATAAAAAAGCTGTCAGCATATATAGCTAAAGAAAAGCCAGATATTATAATTGGTACTCATCCTTTCACTGTTGATATAATTGCTTATTTAAAATCCAAAAAAAAGATAGATATTCCTTTTATTTCAGTTATTACAGATTTTAAAGCTCATTATACTTATATTAATAACCTAGTTGATTCCTATATCACTGCTAGTGAAAGTACTAAAGATTACCTAATTTCTCAAGGAATTAATGAAAATATTATATATCCCATAGGAATACCAATAAAATCTAACTTTTATGTAAAAAATGAAAACTTATACTCGATAAAAGATGATGGATACTTTAATCTTCTTCTTATGAGCGGAAGTATGGGACTTAAAAATATTTCTTATGTTCTTGATGAATTACTAAAAAATAAAAATAAACTAAGAATAACTGTAGTATGCGGAAATAATGAAAAGCTGAAACAATCTCTATTATCTAAAGTCAATTATGATCATTCAACTAAGAAACTACACATTCTTGGATTCTCAAAAGATATTTCTTCATTAATGGATTATTGTGATGTATTAATTTCTAAACCTGGAGGATTAACCTCTACTGAAGCTATTGTAAAAAATATTCCACTAATAATACCTTTTGCTATTCCTGGTCAAGAATTAGATAACACTGATTTTTTAGTTTCAAACAATTATGCATATCGTCTTAAAAAATATACTGAAATTAATGATATTATTGATATGTTTATTAATAATCCTGATAAATTATTGACCATAAAAAATAATTTAAATAATTTATCAAGTTCATATTCTAAATCAAAAATTATAGATATATGCAACAGGCTTATATCTACTAAAAAGTAATAATTTATTTTTTAGCAAATTTGCAAATAAATAAAATGGCACTTATAAACACCATATTAAAAGTGTTTATAAGTGCCATTTCACGTTTTTATTATTTTTTTGAAAAGTTAGCTTTTTCAAAATTGTCTAAGAACTCTTGATTATTTTAGTTTTATGAAGCATATTTATAAGATTTTCAGTAATATTTTCAATATTACCATCTCTATTCATAGTTCTTCTTATTGAATATGATACTTCTCTTTCTTGATCTGTTAATAATAAATCTTCTTTTCTAGTTCCAGATTTATAAATATCTATAGCAGGGAATATTCTTCTTTCTTGAAGTTTTCTATCAAGATGAACTTCCATATTTCCAGTTCCTTTAAATTCCTCAAATATCATATCATCCATTCTTGAACCTGTTTCAACTAAAGCGGTAGCAAGTATAGTTAAACTACCTCCATCTTCTATATTTCTAGCTGCACCAAAAAATTTTTTAGGCATTATTAACGCTCCTGGATCAAGACCTCCTGATAAAGTTCTACCAGTTGGAGTAACAGTCAAATTATAAGCTCTTGATAATCTTGTCAAACTATCTAAAAGAATAACTACATCTTTACCTTGCTCTACTATTCTTTTTGCTCTTTCTAATACTATTTGAGAAACTTTTGCATGATTTTGAGGTTCCTCATCAAAAGTTGAATATATTACTTCTCCTTTTATACTTCTTTGCATATCTGTAACTTCTTCTGGTCTTTCATCTATTAATAAGACTATTAATACAACTTCTGGGTGATTAGTCGTAATACTTTGAGCAATCTTTTTTAATAAAGTAGTTTTACCTGCTTTAGGTGGAGCAACAATAACTCCTCTTTGTCCTTTTCCTATTGGACTCATAATATCCATAAGTCTCGATGATAAATCTTGCGACTTATTTGTTTCTAATCTCAATCTTTCAGTTGGATATATCGGTACTAAGTCTTCAAAATTCTTTCTTCCTATTGCCTTCTCAGGACTTTCTCCATTTACTTTTTCAACATAAAGTAAAGCCTTAAATTTTTCTCCTTCTTTAGCTTCCCTTACTTTTCCAACAACTTCATCTCCAGTTTTTAAGTTAAATCTTCTTATTTGCGAAGGTGATACATAGATATCTTCACTACTAGTCAAATAATTTTTACATCTTAAAAAACCAAAATTATTATTTTCTAATATTTCCAATATACCTCTTGTAGTATTAGAATCACTTATCATGGCTTTTAACTGTTCTTTCTTTTCAACATTTTTATCTTGTCTTTTTGTATTATCATACTTTCTATTATTAGTTACCTTAGGAGCTATCTTTTCTCTAAGAATAACACCATCTTTTTCAATACTATTACCTTCTTCTAAAGTAACTTTCTCTATCAATTCATCTTTTTTTAATTTTGATATATTTTTAATTCCCAATTCTTTAGCTATCTTTTTTAATTCAACTAAAGTCATCTTCTCATACTTTTCCTTTGTCAAAATGACACCTCCAAAATCAATAAAATTTTACTTAGAATCTACTGAATTACAATTGAATGTTATCGAAATGAAATTAGGTAGGATATTACCGATCTAAATTTTAATTCTAATGATAATTATAACTACTTAAAACTATTTTAACAAGATTTCTTCAATTTCAAAATACTTTTCTCTAAAACTTTTATTTACTAAAAATTTTTCTTCTGCCTTTTTTATATTATAATTTATGCTTCTAAAACTTTTATATTTGAATATCTCCATTATTTTTTCTTTATCCATGCACTTATATTTTTTTAACAACAATAAAAGAAGATACTTACTTTCTTTATCTTTTAACAAATTAATAATATTATCCTCATCAATATCATTATAATATGCAACTATTTTTAATATCTTGAAATATTTATCTCCAGACTTCATGTATTTTTCTCCTTTTTACTTCTTACTAAAAGTATTTCCATATATAAAAAAAATAAACACATGTTTTTCAATTTATAAAAATTGTGAAAAGATACACTATAAGTTTATCAAATATTTCACTAATAAAAAAACTATCTTATAGCAATAAAAATCACTTTAAGATAGTTTCATTCTTTTATTATTGAGTTTTTATTTTTAAAGATAATTTAGTATCAAGCGGTGCTTGTCCTGCAACAGCTAAAGAATAGTCTATTTGCAATTTCCCACCATCTTCATTCATCTCTACTTCTAATTTCTTTGTATTTATACTTAATTCAAGCATACCATATGGTGTTTGATACATCGCAATTGATGGCTCACTTTTATTGAAATACATTTTAGTAGCAGTTGTTCCTTCTCTTTCTAAAACCACTTCTTTTTCTTTTATTGTTAATATTGTGGTAGTTCCTTCCATGCCTGATATTTCGGTTTCTTCATAAACAGCTTTATATCCATCTTCAAGTTTTATATACTTTCCTGGAGATACAACTTCGATTATATCATCATTATCTACACTTGCATTACTTGTTATACTAATAATAGCTTTTTTCCCCATTAAAATCTCATCTCCTAACTATTAAAAGTTATATTATGTATTGTGATATTTCTTCATCTGTAGCAGGTTTTACTTCAAAAACATCTTTAAATTTAGTTTTATAGAATCCAGCTTTTACAACAACACATTCTTCATCTTTACCTTTTGTATATCTAGATAATATCTTTGCTGCTAATTGCTTATCTTCTTTTGAAGCATCACCTAAAATTACTGCCATAGCACCTTTGTGACTATGTGGTAAAAATACAGTATCTTCTTTAGTTATTATTTTCTTTATTTCTTCTGCTTCATCAGCTGTTCTTGAAACAACTATTTTTGTTCCTGATGGCGACAAGAAATGTCTACCAAATCTTAATAATCCTATTTCTTTATCTGTAAGATCACCTTTTCTATTTAAAGCATCTTTAAGTCTTATTGAATAATTTGGTTCAGTTAGCTTACAGCCACCTGCTGGTGATGGATAATCTATAAGCCCCCATTTATCAGCAAGTTCCATTTGAACTTTTCTGCTTCTTCCTGATATTTTCATTAATTTTTCTCTATCTACAAGTCCTGAAAGTTCCATTTGTGTTGGTTCAAGATTTAAAGCACATAAAGGTCTCAATATTTTATCTGCAAATCCAGATTCATTTTTAACTGTATTCAATGCTTGCTTATTTTGAGACATTGGTCTTTGATTTAATACTTCTCCTGTAACTATAAAATCCGCATTAAACTTTTCTAATAGTTTTCCTGCATAGTTCATCATCATTGCATGACAATCTATACATGGATTCATATTCTTTCCCCATCCATGCTTAGGATTTTTAACCATTTCAAAATGTTCTCTAGAAAAATCTACGACTTCTAATCTTATGTCTATCTGATCACACATTTTCTTTGCACTTTCTTCATCAAAGAAATATGATTTAAAACATATTCCAATTACTTCTATACCTTGATCTTTAACAAGCTTTGCTGCTAAAGTACTATCCAATCCACCTGAGATCATTGCTAAAGCTCTTGTCATATTCAATTCCCTCCAAATTACTATTTGTGTTACAACATATAGTTTATGATTTTTGATTGTTATAATCAAGTAATAATTATTAATATCTCTTCTTATCTAAAAAAGTTTCTAATTACTTCTACTATTTTAAACTTTACATCAACTTTTTCTTGCTTATTTTCTTCTATAACTTTATCTAATTCTGCTTGACTCTTTTTTTCCTCAACTTGTCCCTTAGTAACATCTATAAAACACAATGCAGGAAACATCACGCACCACCAATTATGTCCTTCACCATTACCAATAATAACTCTTATAGCTTCATAATTACCTTGTGGTAAAGTTATTTTTCCATAAGATTTCTCAGGAAAATTCTCACGTGCAAGCTCAGTTCTAACACCATAACTATATCCATTATCTTTTATAACTTTTAAAGAAATCTTTTTTATTTCATCTTGTTTATCTAATATTACTTTTTTTGCTTCCTCTCTTGACTGCAAATTCTGTAAATATGGTTGTAAATAATTTAATATTTCATCTCTTACCTTCAATTTTAAATTTTGATCTTCCTCTGTATCACTATTTGCCAACACATGAAATCTTATAACAACATCTTTTACATCTTCATAATTATAAACTTTTTCTTCATCTATAGCATACCCTTGACTGCTCTCCTTATTACTTAAATCCACACCTTCAACGGCAACCTTACTTTCTTTATTTATACCAAGGCCTGTACACCCTGTTAATAAACAACTTATTATTAATAAACCACTCAATACCTTTAAAAATCTTCTCATAAATAAAAACCTCCCTATGACAAATATTATTGCCACAAAGAAGATTTATATTCATAAATATTAAATAGTTCTTGTTAAAAATACATCCGTATACTTTTCTTTTAGCTCATTATAACATTTTAATGCAATCTGCATATCATCAAAAAATGCAAACACAGTTGGTCCACTTCCGCTCATCATAGCGCCTATTGCACCATTCTTAACTAAATTCTCTTTTAACTTATATAAAACTTTATGCTTTCTTATAGTTACATTTTCAAGAAGATTTTTCATATTTGAAGCAACATAATATAAATTATCTTCCTCAATTTTTTTTATAAGATTTACTGTATCAGGATGTATTTTTACTTTTCCTAAATCAAATGCCTTATATACATCCTTTGTAGATACACCAAAAGGTGGTTTTACAAGAAGTACTATTTTATTTCTAAATGGCTTGATAGCTGTTATCTTCTCTCCAATCCCTTCACATAAAGCAGTTCCTCCTTTTATACAGTAAGGCACATCTGCTCCCAATGTTTCTCCTAATTTCATTAATTCTTCTTCAGATGCATATACTTTAAACATTTTATTTAACATTTTTAAAACTGTAGCACAATCTGAACTACCTCCTGCAAGCCCAGCTGCAACAGGTATATTTTTTGTTATATGTATAGAAACACCTGATTTTATATTGTACGTATCTAAAAATAATTTTGCAGCTTTATATGCTAAATTTCTTTCATCTGTTGGAATAAAAGATTTGTTACATGTTATTATTATCCCCTCTTTTATTTGTTTAACTTCTATTTCATCATATAATTCAATGTTCTGCATTATCATGCTTAAAAGATGATATCCATCATTTCTTTTACCTATGACATCTAAAGATATATTTATCTTAGCGTATGCTTTCCCTTTCATAACCAACTTCCTTTCGACAATCTCAAAGATAATATTCATAATTTTAACATACCACTTATAATTAATAAAGGCTAATGCAAATCGCATCAGCCTTTTTACTATAAATCTGCAAAACTTCTATCTTCATTAAATCCATTGTACCCCTCTATAAGCTTTATAAGAGGAGATAATTTTTCATAGAATACAATTATACAATCACCACTTTGAGCATTATCTAGCGCTACTTTTAACGCCTCTTTCTCATCTAAAATTATTTTACCTTTAATATTTTCGCATGCATCAATTGAATTCTTCAATACTTGTGCGACTTCTCCCTCTTTTCTCCCACGCTTATCTATATCTTCTTTTATATATACATCATTCATAACATTGCCACACATAGTTCCTATATCTCTTATTATCTTATTACTTCTATCTCCAGGAACTCCAATTACACCTATCAAATTCTTTTTCTTAAACTTTATTAAAGACTTAAGAATAGCTCTATATCCTTCTATATTATGACCATAGTCTAAAATAACTTTTACGCCTTTAACATCATATATATTAAACCTTCCCGAACTATCTTTACAATCTAGTTTAAAACTTCTAAATCCCTTTGATATCATGCAATAATCTACACCCATTCCTACTAATATACCACATGAAGTCATAATATTTTCAATATTAAAATCTAATATTCCTCCTAATGTTATTGGAATATTTCTTATATCTGCAATCTTATATTTTTTCTTTTCATTTGTTACGCATAGCATATTATCATCAATATATACAGCTATATTGCCACTACTTATTGCATCTTGTATTAAAACATTATCTTTCTTCTTAGAAAAGAAGATTTTTTTAGCTTTTATATTTTTAAGAATACTTTTGCTCCACTTATCATCTGCATTCAATACTACATATCCATCTTCTTTAACAGCTTCACCAACCAAAGATTTTACATTTGCTAACTGCTCCATTGAATTTATTCCATCCACACCTATATGATCCTCAGTTATATTTGTTATTGCTGCTACATCAGCCAACTCATAAGCAAGCCCTTTTCTAATCATACCACCTCTAGCTGTTTCTAAAACTGCAACTTCAACTTCTTTATTTAAAAGTACTGACTTAGCACTATTATATCCAGTATCATCTCCTGAATCGATACACTCCCCATCTATATATATTCCATCAGTTGTTGTCATTCCAACCTTATATCCCATATTAGATAATACATGAGCAGTAAGTCTTGTTGTTGTAGTTTTTCCATTAGTTCCTGTAATTGATATAACTGGTATATTAAATGGTACTCCTCCATATTGTAGACTTAAAATAGCTTCTCCTACATCTCTTACTTTTCCTTGACTAGGATATACATGCATTCGTATTCCTGGTGCAGCATTAACTTCCATTATCACACCATTTTCTAAAATTGAATCCTCTATATTATTTATTTTCACATCTACTCCGCATATATCTAAACCTATAGCTCTAGCTGCTCTTACACAAATTTTCTTATTCTCTTCAGATATCATTTCTGTACAATCTATAGCCATTCCACCTGTTGATAAGTTTGCATTATCTCGTAATTTTACTTTTTGACCTTGTCTTAATATTGTATTTAGAGTTAGTTTTTTCTTTTTTAAATATTCAATTAACTCCTCATTAATTTTTATTTTAGTCAAAGGTTTTTCATGATCATTACCTCTTAAATTACTACTATTAACATTCATTATAAGTTCTTTTATATTATGAATTCCATCTCCTATTATGGCAGGTGGAATTCTCAAAGATACCGCTACAACATTATAATCTACTATACATACTCTATAATCATTTCCTTCTACATATCTTTCAACAATTACTTCTCCAAACTCATCTTTAACCTTTTTATATGACCCTATTAATGTTTTCTCATCTTTTATATTTAATATAACACCTTGACCCTTGCTACCATATCTAGGTTTTAAAACCAAAGGATATCCTATCTTTTCACTTTCTTGCAATAAATTAATTACATTATGTACCTCTTCTCCACTTGGAACAGGAATATTTTGATTTATTAGCAACATCTTAGTAAGTTGTTTATCCGATGCTATATCTGCAGCTACACAACTAGTTTGAGAACCAATAGTAGCTTCAATTATTCTCCCTTGCTTTCCATAACCTATTTGATAAAATCCTGAATCTCCTAATGGAAAAACTGGCATACCATATCTTTGTGCTGCATCTTTTACAGATTTTGTACTTGGTCCTATTGCCTCATTACTTAAAATATCTTTTAAAATATTTATTCTTTTTTCAAAGTTAATACTTTCCTTATTTATTAAAGAATTCATAATATCAACAGCAAGTCTCGCAGATTCAAGTGCAAAATGCTTATATTCATATTCAACAATTATATAATATAAATCTCCCTTTATTTCTCTCGCCTTGCCATAGCATACATCTATGCCAAGCATATTCTGTATTGCTATAATACTGTGTTCACATATATGAGCTAAATAAGTTCCTTCTTTTAATCTTTTAACAAATCCGCCTTCTTCATCTATACCACATCTATGTTTTTTTAATTCTGGTAATAATTTAACTAAACCATCATTAAAACCATCTATGTCTTTGCTTGGGATATCTGCATATCCACACAAATCTAAATCGAATCTTATACATTTTCTATGAGAATATATATTCTGTCCTTCAAATGCTGTTTGCTTTATTATTTTCATCCTTTAACTTATCCTCCTCAAAAGGTGTTCTTCTTATTAAACTAAATTTATCTTTTTCTTTTAAGATATGTAATTTGATATTGTACATGCTTAATACTTCATCGCAATGTTGTTCAGAAACATTACTATATGTAATTGTACTTCCATCTACAACATAAACAGCCCCTTCTCCTATCACTTCAAATACACCGTTTTTATTAACTATAATTGCTGTATTTTCATCAATACCAATTCCTAATACTTCAGGATTTTGAGCTATCCCTGTTAATAGCCTTCCTATCCTCCCCCTTTGTGCAAAATGTTGATCTATTATCACATTCTCTATAAAGCCCATTCCTGGAGACATTTTCAATGTACATTTTCTTGGTGACTCTTCATCTTCTCCTTCTACTATCATTGTATCGCTCATCACAGAAGCTCCTGCTGACGTACCAACTATATATTTACCCTTGCCCCCTGCTTTTTTCAAAGCTTCATAAACAGGAGTACCTCCTATTAGGCTTGTAATTCTAAGTTGATCTCCTCCAGTAAAGAATATTAACTTGCTCTTTTCTATCAAACTCACATTATCTTCTTTAAAAGAGTCATCTCTAACACTTATATCAAGAACTTCAATTTTATTTACTCCTAATTGAGTAAATACTTTTCTATATTTATTTGCTGCTTCTTCTGGATATAATGTAGCAACAGTAACAATAAGAAGAGTATCTTTTTTCTTATCAAGGCAATTACATACTTCTTCTAAAATTTCCTTCTTACCCTTCTTATCTTCAGCTCCCCCAATAATAATTAAATTCCCATTTAATTGTATTTCCATTTAATCACCTCAAATCATACATATTTTATTCTTGCCAAACAACTTATCAATTATTCATTTATCTTTATATAAAAACTCTATTTTTCACATCAAAAAATATATAAAAATAATTTTTCACATCAAAAAAGCTCTGCAATAATATTTATTGCAGAGCCTTAAATACTTCTAAAAAACAGCCCTTCCAGGAATAATTAATTTTTCTCCTTCCTGTAAGGTATATTCTTCTTCTAAATCATTAATTTTTTTCAATTCTTGCATTGTACAACAATATTTCTTTGCAAGATCCCATAAGGTATCCCCTTTACCTACAACATAAATAGTTATACTTGCCTTCTTATCAGCTACTTCGTCTTCTCCTTCAACAACATCAGATATAAATTCTTTTTCAATTTCATAAAATACTTTAGCATTTATTATAACACTAGCTTTTATTGCTATTGTATTAGCTTCTATAACTGCATCCAAAGATTCTAATGCTGCTTTAATTACAGCCTTCATATCATCTTTTGAGCCAACTATATCTATCATTGTTGTAAAAGGTATATCTCCTGAAACGTGTCCATAAAGATTATTTTCATCATTTGTCTTATATATAACTTGTGCCTTTATAATTCCATCAACAATAACTTTATCATCAGAAATTTTCTTATCATTTACGATAACATCACCTGTGACATTTATAATCTTTTCAGGTTTGAAATCGCCTTCTTTTAAATATATATTATCTTTAATTATATTTTCACTTGATTGAACATCTAAAAGAGCATCTATATTATGCACATTTTTCTCAATATTTATTGGGAATTTAGGTGAATAGGCATCCTTTATTATTGATATAGCTTCCTCTGAAAATACACTTACTTTTCCACCTATCAAAAATTCTACATTTATAATTCTGGCTTCGCCTAAATCATCTTCTTCAATTACAACATCTGTATTCTTAACATTATAAGTTGCATATGATATCATGTTTGGAGCTACACCGATAATTTCTTCATCTTGTGATACATAAACATCATCCTCTAAAAGCATAATATCATTTGTATCATCTGCAACATATAAAATATTTATTTTACAATAGCATCCTAAATATACTTTATCTTCTCCAGACTTCATTTCTTTTTTATGAAGTCTCAATGAACATTTTAAGATCTTTGATACTTGTGGTTTATCCATTCCAACTCTTAAAACAGATTTTCCAACCATCTCCACTTCTTTACTGAAAGCCAATTTTTTTATATTATCGCTTTCTTTTAAGATTTCTACTCCCTGTGTAGCTTCAAGATCTTCTACAAAATCGAATTCAGTATCCAAATATACTTGCCAGTCTAATTGAAGAACCCCTTCTATTGATATTTTTCTTTCATTCATGATACTAGCATCAATATGTTCAACTTTACATTCTACTTCACAAATTACTTTATGTTCATTTTCTCCAATATCAAATGAATTTGTAAACTTCTCAGAATAATTTACTGAGTTTACTACAGCATCATCATCTCTTGGAATATAAATAACATTATATTCTACACTTCCTTCTACAATTGCTTTATCCCCTACAATGTCTTTATTAGTAATTGTAGGTTTAGCTTCTACTAATAATATTCTTTCTACATCTGGATGAGTATCAGGTATCAAATATTCTTCCCTTAAAATAGTATTTGAACAATCTTGATTCAACAATTGTTCAAATTGTAAACTTTGCTTAATAACATCTATCTTTCCCATACTTACCTCCTATAAAATTCCTACTATTAACTATATATCTATTTGTCTTCTTTTATGACTATCAATATAAAATTCTATAATAATAAATAAGTACAATATCCCCTATGAATATTTATAATTTATTTTTTTTTTATTTTTTTTTATATTTTTATACAAAATGTGTTGACAATTAAACTAATTTGTCGTATCATTAATCTTGGTTATTGACCATATAACCTCTCATAAATTCTCAATACCCTTTTATACCATAGTTGAAAGATGGAACCCACCATCTTTCTTTTTTATGCAAAAAAATATTACTGTATAAAGGAAAAAATCTTTTTTAATATACAGTATCTTTCAAATATTTCTCTTTTTTTAAAATATATTTATTATATAATTAATTGAAAAACAGCAAAGCATTTCACATTACACTTTTTCACATAATAAAAAACTTTATCAAAACCATGCAAAACATTCTTAAAGCAATATTCTCCTACTCAAAACTCAATTTTCTAGGCATAAAAAAAAACTCCGACTTTATCGAAGTTTAATTGCTAACTTGGAAAAAATAATTGAACTGTTTTTGTTAAAACATCTGAATAGCTATACGTCACAGTCCTCTGGGTGTCATTTTCTAATCTAATTACAAAAATACTAGGGTAAGCACTTTCTAAGACTCCATCATTGACTAGAATTTTTTTTCTACCCCCATTTGCCCTTAATGTTACCTTTTCTCCTATGTGTCTTTCTATATCTTTTTTTATTGTTGAAATAGTTTTAATTTTTTCCATATTAACACCCTCTTTCCTTATTTTATTATATCGCTCATTTTTAATACTGTCAAATAAAATCTAAATTTTATCACTATTTAAGGTATATTGTCAATATTTTTTTAATATTTTCTAAATAATTATTTGACATTCATTGAACACTACCTTAAATATTTTATCTTATTTATCCTATTTTTATTCATGCATATTTATTTAACAATCTTATTATATGCACGAACCCCTGTATTAATAATACTTTGTTGATACTAAATTTATATTGTACAAAAATATGGACTCATCCTTTAATAACTTTTAAGGATAAGTCCTATATATTTTTACAAATAATCTTTTTTTATATAACACCTATAAGTAAGATGATCTTGGATAACCTTCCCTATACTTACCTCTTGTTTGTAAGCCTCCAATACCTCTTATTCCAGTTATTGTGCTTTCTATAACATCTTTTATAGGTACTATTTCATCTATTCTTGTATAAGCAATCTTTTCACATACAAATACAGGATCTAAGCAATGTATCAATACTCTGTTAGGACTTGAAGCAAAATTAGCTCCTGCATCAAGCATACATTCATAGCAACTTTGACATGCACCAGCAAAAATAACTAACTCATCATAACTAGAATTATAATTTCGTAATGCTTTTACAGAATCAATATAATACTTAGAATTTCTATAATATCGAAGATCAAGATAATCTGATGAATTTTTTTCTATTCCATCATGCCCAGTCAAAACAACTATATCAGGTTTTATTTCCTTCACTAAGTCTACTATAACATTTGGTTGTTCCTTCTCTGGGATAGCTCGTCCTACAGCATCTAATGAAAGTTGTTTATAAACTTTCAAACAAGTTTCCATATATTCTTCATCACCATCTACATGAAGTATTTTACCTGGCCTTCCAAACATCATTTCTTTATTCTCTATTAACTTTTTATTTTTATCAACTCTAGGCATTACTTCTTCTCGAAGCGATATAGCCTTTTTTATAGCATTTGAAACTCTGCTATTTAATATTTTTTCCCTATCTCCAATATTATTGTCGCTAACTTCTTCAAGATCATTTTCTTCAGAATCTGCAATTATCCTTATACTAGTACCTTTTAATATATAGGTTTTTTTATTGCCTTCTTCTTTTATATCAATAATCTTAAAGGTTATATCCTTATCATATGACTTTCTTACTACAAAATCACCTATATCCATATACTTTCCTCTTAATAGTACTTCATATTATTTATATGATTTATCGTTGCAATTCGTTCTCTAAACTAAAAAATGTCTCAATTAAAAATTGAATTAACAAAATAAGTTTATCCAACCTCGTTGAGACATTTTTCTAAATCTTATTTATAAATTTATATACACTCATATTTTCATCATAAATCGTACTCTTTTCTAAATTCACCCAAGAAATTTAAATACTTTTCTTGTTCATTAACTATATTTTGAAGCTTTGAAGCAAAAGTATCTTGTCCCCAATTAACCTCATTGTAATAATATCTATTAGCTAAACGCCAATATCTTTGTGGGAATTGTAAATAAGCATATAATACCTTCATTTCTTCATCACTCAACTTAGAAACACTATTATATGAATTTAATATTTCCCTTGCAAAATCAATGTTCCAATCTACCCTTTTAAGTACTTTTATCATAAAATTAGATATGTCAAAAGTTCTCACTTCTCTTTTACAGTAATCAAAATCAATTACATGAACATCGTTTCCATTTAAAATAATATTATGATAAGTGTAATCATGATGACAAAAACTCTTTTCTTCTTCAGCTTTGGCACAAAGGCTTTCATAAGCTGATGAATTCAAAGTTTCTAAAGCTTTCTTTCCAATTTCTTTATAAAACTCCATTGACTTTAAATATAACATGTCAAAATCGCTCTTAACACTCTTTTTCCTTATCATATCTCTCATCTTGTCTAGTGATTTTATCCTCTTTTCCATTAAATGAGGCCATCTTCCCAAATCACTTTTTAATTTTGAATTATCTGGTGGATCATACCCCTTTGAAGCTTCATGAAGTTCAGCTAGAGTCTTTGCTGCAATTTTAACCTCTTCAATATTGTGAAAATCACATTCTCTACCCTCTAACCATTCTGAAAGAGTATATAAATCTTCATTAACAAGTGCATATGGTTCTCCATCAGTATTTAAGAAGTATTTATCAACATTAGTAAATCCATTATTAATTAAATGTTCTTTTGCTCCATATACAAACAACAATTTCTGAGGTCCATAGTTTATTTTTTTGAGACATCTCTCTCCCTTATTAGTTTTTAAATAATAAATACCTTTATTAGCCTTTAATATCTCAATTTTGATATTAAACTGTCTTTCAATTTCAAATTCCCTCATCATAGTCCTCACCTCCTTTATATTTATATGTCACCTATATTTCTTTTATTAACAAAAGTTATTGTATTTTAATATAATAAAACGAGAGTACTTAGAAAGGATACATCATGAGAATTGGCATAGATGGCAGAGCTGCAAAATGGTATAGAGGAACTGGCATAGGAACTTATACTCATCAGCTTATTTCAAATTTAAATCTTATAGATTCTAAAAATGAATACTTAATTTTTCTACCTGAAAACTCTAGCTTAAATAATCTAAATTCAAATTTTGAAATAAAATCAGTAAATCATACTCCTAATGATAACTTTTGGGAAGAAGTCAGCGTTCCAAATATTTTAGATGATTCTAAAATTGATATTTATCATGTTCCTCAAAATGGTGTTGGTCTTTCAGAAAATATAAATTGTGTTAAAGTAATAACCCTACATGATATTATTCCTTTAAAAATGCCTGAAACAGTTAGTGATAGATATTTAAATATCTTTAATAATGTACTTCCAAATCTTATTCCTAAATGTGAAGGTATTATAACCGTATCTCAATATTCAAAAGACGACATAGCCAATGAATTTAACTTTCCGAAAGAAAAAATATACGTCACACATCTTGCAGCCGAAAAAATATATAAACCTTTAAACAAATCTATATGCAAAAAAATAATAAAAAAGAAATATTCTATTTCTGACAACTTTATTCTTTATGTTGGTGGCTTTAGTCCTAGAAAAAATATTATTGGTCTGATTGAATCTTTTTCTTTACTATCTGCAAATACTAGAAAAAATTTAAAACTTGTTATAACAGGAAAAAAGGGATTTTCATACTCAAAATATAAAAACAGAGCAGAAACATTGAATATATCTGAAAATGTTATTTTTACAGATTTTATACCTTTAGAAGATATGCCTATATTTTATAATAGCGCTGAACTTCTTGTTTATCCTTCATTCTATGAAGGTTTTGGACTTCCTCCTTTAGAAGCTATGGCTTGTGGAACTCCTGTAATTGCTTCTAATGTTACTTCTCTTCCTGAGGTATGCAACGATTCTGCACTATTAGTTAATCCAAATGACATTTACGAACTAAGCAATTGTATGTCAAATGTTTTGAACGATGAACATCTTATGAAAAATATGATTAAAAACGGACTTACTAGAAGTTCAGATTTTTCTTGGAGAAAAACAGCTTTAAATACTGTATCTGCATATACTGATATACTTAAAAATTAAAAAAATAAAAGAATTTGCTTTGAAATATATTTTCTCAAGCAAATTCTTTTATTTTTTATCTATAAGAATTTATCTTTAAACTTGTTTAAAAATTCCAATCTAAACTTATCATTTTCAACTTTTGTTTTTAACCTATTTAAGAATACTTCATATTCCCAATTCTTTTGTTTAAAATAATAAGAACGTGCCAATGCACATATATCCCTTGGGAAAGCTAATAATATATATATTAATTTATATTCTTCTTCTTCAATTGCATAAATGCTATCATAAGTTTCTATCAAATCAATACTTTTATCTATATCAAAAGCTGCATTCTTTATTCCTTTTAAAATTATATCAGCTATATCCATAATTCTTAAATCTACTGAACTGTAATCAAAATCTATTAAATACATTTCATTTTTAGAATATATGAAATTATGTTCCGCCAAATCATTATGACATATAACTACATTTTTGAATTCACTTCTATATTCATCATAACTGCTTTCTTTAAGTGCTTTTTTAACATACCTAATCTGTTCTATATAATTATTAATATTCTCATAAATAATATTATCAAAACTATTTTTAAACTTAAATTTTTCTATCAAAGTCTCTATTACTTCTAATTCTTTCAACGCTTTAAATAATTTATCACCAAAGCTTACATCTATCTTATTTATAAGATTATTTTTATCTATAACTTTTCTTGATGCTAAATGCATTTGAGCTAAAGTTTTAGCACACATGTTAAGTTCTAATGGATTTGTAAAAGATGCTTCTCTCCCTTGAATAAGATCCATAACTATATAATACGAACCTTTCCAAAATAAATATGTTTTTCCATTTTTAAATTCTGAAAATCTAATTATGTTTTTAAAATCTTTTCCAATTTCATTTATTGTATTGTTAATAAATTTTAGTCTATCTTCTTGATAATCTACTCTTTTTAAAATCTTGTTTCCATCATCAGTTTTAAGTAAAAATACTTTTCTTAAAGGCGTAATATCATTAACTTTTATATCAAGTTCATTAAAAAATTCTAAACTGAGTTCATAATTAGATAAATAATTTTTTTCAGCATATCTTAATTTATTCATTTATATTCACCTCAGTTCTCATATTCAAAAGCATTTTTTATATTGGTCAAATACTCTTCTACAGATAAATTTCTTTTATTTCCTTTATACTTTAGCCATTGTTTAAGAGTATCCGATGGAAATAATAACAATATTTTTATATAATCACTACTATTAGATTTCAAATTATTTATATTTATAAATTCTTCAATATAACTTTGAATTTCTAATTTCTTATTTTTAAGTTTTAATTTTTTTAAATACACATATATATCCTCTTCTATGATATTATAACTTACATTTTTCATCTTCCCTATTTCTATAATTTCATTTTTTCTAAGGTTACTTTCATCAGTTTTTCCAAGACATATTTCATTTAAATTCATGCTTCTATTAATTATAGATAGATAATCTATATTATTGAGAAGTCCTATTACTTCCCATCCTCGTTTTAAAATTTTACTTCCATTATTTAAAATAAATTCATCTGCTACATTTATATCTTTCTTACCTTCCCTATACTTTAAGTCAAAACTTAATCTTCTAAGTTGAACCTTAAAATTTTCGATTCTTTTTCCTATAACACTATATAGTCGAGTATATCCTATTAACGAATATGAAGTTAAAATTTTATCTATCTCACTTATCAAATTTATCTGAGCTAAGATATCTTTATCATTAATAGGCTTAAATGACTTAAAATAATTATTTTTAACTACAACATTATTTTTTAATAAATACTCATTTAACGTTTCAATATTAACCAACTCCCTTAACAAAGTTCTACTTAATAATTAAAGAGATATAAATTCATTAATAAATATAGCTTTGTTCTCTCTATCCTCTATATACTTACTTAAACGACTTAAAAATAATTCTTCCCTCCAAGGTTGCTGTTCCCAATACATTTGTATGCCAAGTTGCCAAAATGCTTGTGGGAACCCCATAAAATATCCCATCAATTTTATTTCTTCTTCTTCAACTGGTTTTACCTTTGAATAACTATTAAGTATTAATTTAGCCTTTTCAATACTCCATTTTCCATTTTTCATAGACCTTATTAAAAGCGAAGCTAAATCATGAATATGGGTATCCATAATGCAGTAATCAAAATCAATAACATATATTTCTTTTTTAGAATTTATTAATATATTATGATTAGCATAATCATGATGGCAAAAGCCTCTTTTTAGCACTTCTCTTTCCATCATCTGCTGATAATTTGACTTTTTTAACAGTTCTACGCATCTATCTGCTCTTTCTATTTCTTCATCAATACAACTAAGGTATAAAAGATCAAAATTAGATTTATAAGCCTTTTGATTTATTCTTTTTCGAAAGTCAAGAATTTCATTTTTGCGTGTATTAAATACTTCTATCCACGAAAACCATCCTATACGTGGTTTCATATCCTTTGTTAAGGAAAAACCCTCACTACATTTATGAAGCTGTGCCAACTTCTCAGCTACCATTGAAAGTTCTACTGGATTATCAAAATTACTTTCTCTTGCTGGAATCCACTCTGTAAGATAAGCATAGTAACCTAGAAATTCAATATAATATTCATCTTTTTTATTTTTTAATATGGTAGGAATCTTATTAAATCCTCTTGACTGCAAATATAAAATACTTGACAATATAAATTTAAAATGTTTAAATTCATACCTAACAACTTTTACACAAAACCGCCCTTCTTCAGCTTCAATTTTGTAACTTCCTTTAACTTGTTCCACTTCTTTAACATTAATATAGTAATTTTCCTCTATTATCTTTTTTATCTTCTCTTCATCCATTCCAAACTCCTAAAAATTAGTTCATTGATATTATATGATTTAGTTGTTTTTTATGTGATTTCTATTCACACATTTTTCATTTCGATAGTATTTTATTATATAAGCGTTTTTTGAGGTGTATTATGAAGATTGCTATAGATTCAAGAAGTGCTACTCTTCATGCTGGTTCTGGTATAGGAACATATACAAAAAATCTAGTTCTAAATTTACTAAATATTAATTCATCTGATAAATTAAATATAATTTGGACAGGAGATCTTCCATCAGATATAAAAAAAGATAAAGCTGATATTTTTTTAATATCTGGGCGTCATGGAGAATTTTACGAAAGATTTTATGTTCCAAATTTATTAATCAAAAATGATATTGATTTGTATCATATTCCTCAAAATGGTATTGGTTTTCCTTTCGATTCTTCAATTAATACAATAGTTACAATACATGATTTAATTCCTTATATAATGCCTGAAACTGTTGGTAAAGGATATTTAAAGAGATTTCTTAGAGATATGCCATATATAATTTCTCAAGCATCTGGAATTATTACTGTTTCTGAATATTCTAAAAAAGATATCTTGAGATTTTTCCCTGAATTTCCTGAAGAAAAAATATTGGTTACTCCTCTTGCTGCTAATACAACTTTTAAACCTATAGATAAAAATTTATGCAAAAAATATATAAAAGATACTTTTAAAATTGATAGTCCATTTATTTTATATGTAGGTGGATTTAGTAAAAGAAAAAATGTAAAAGAATTAATTATATCTTTTAAAAAAGTAAAAAATTCTTTAAAAAAAGATTACAAACTTTTAATTGCAGGTTCATTAAGAGATGAAGGCATATATTTAAAAGATTTCGTTTCATCTGAAGGTCTATCTGATTCAATTATTTTTACAGGTTTTATAGAAGATAGTATTCTACCGATTCTTTATAATGCTGCTGAGGCCTTCGTATACCCTTCTCTTTATGAAGGATTTGGATTACCGCCTCTAGAAGCTATGAGTTGCAAAACACCTGTAATAACCTCTAATTTGACTTCTATTCCAGAAGTAACTTCAGATGCTGCAATATTAATAAATCCTCACAATATTGATGATTTAAGTTCAGCACTAATTACTTTATTAAACAATGAAAATTTAAAAGATACCCTTGCTGAAAAAGGCTATAAACGCAGTCTTAATTTCACTTGGAAAAAAACAGCAAAAAAAACATTTGATGCTTATAAAAAAATTATGGATATAATTTAAAAAAAGAGGACAATAATTTTTAATACTGAAAACTCAAATATCAGTTTTAAAACTTATATGTCCTCATTTATATTTCAATTAACTTATTTATATTGATTTTTTATCTTAAAGTATAAATCATAATTTTCTATTAAAGGAGCTTTAGTATATATGTTGTCCATAATAACTACTGGACTATTTTTAATAAAATTATTTATTTCAGCTTCAATTGATTTATTATTATATGATGATACAAAACTTGAAAATTGCACTCCACTTAAAATATAATTTTCTCTAACTTTATTATTATTAGATATATAATCTAAAAATTTCTTTATAAGTTTATAATTTTTATCATAATTTTTTAATATTACAAGATTTTCACCCTCTGCATTATAAAATCTATTACTGCCTATATATACAGCAGGTGCATTACATGCTATCCATTTACACTCTTGATCTATATTACTCAGTTCATACATTCCATTATTTGAAGATATTCTAGCCAAGAACTGTCCATTTCTATTTGTATTTAATATTCCACTCTCAGTTAACTTAAGAATAGTATTATCTACATAACTTTTAATATCTTCTTCTGCTAAATTCTCTTCCATAGCCTGCATTATAATAAGTGAAATCAAATCTTCATAATCTTTATCAACAGCATTTAATATACTTACTTTTCCTGCACTTTTTTCTTTTATATCTTTACCTACTTGTATTAAATCATCCCAAGTATTAATTTGATTATAAGTATAGCCATAGCTTTCTAACATATCTTCTCTTAAATATAATACTAATGGCCTTGAAGTTATAGGTATACCTAATAGCTGATCCTCATCTTTTACTTCATCAATTCTTGATTTTACATAATTTTTAGAAAAACTATCTATTATCCTTTCACTATTATTTTTATAAATAAAATTATACACTTTAGCTAAATTTCTTACTTCACTACTACTTAATTCCACTATATCAGGTACATTGGCTGATGCCATTGAAGATTCTATTTCATCATGGCTAACTTTAAATATTTTTATATCGGCTTTTGCATTGATATCCATAAAATCTTTTGCGGATTTTTCTAAATAATCATAGATGTCATCCTCTACCCATATAACTAGGTTTCCCTTTACTGCATCATCATCTTTAATTTCAACAAAGTTTACTATTAATATAGATATAATGATTGTAAATAGCACTAGAAGTATTCCCATAACACGCTTAAATTTATTATTCATATAAACACCTCTAACAATTTATATTTTAAGTATAAAACATCTTAAATAAAATAAAAAGCCCTTAAAAAGAGGGCTTTTTTAAATATGATTATAGTTACAAAGATCTTAACAATGTTCTTTACAACTATTAGAATCTATTCCTATACACTTTCCTTCATAACAGTCAACATCTAATGGCATATATTTAACTTTAATATTATCTTTATAAACTTTTAACATATACTTCTTATTTGGGCATAAAGGTCCTAATAAAAATTGACCATACTTATCTGTAAATGTGTGAGTTAAAGGATATGGCAACTTACATCCATCAACTATTTGTAATAACTTAACTACTGCATCAGCTACTGGATTTCCATTACAATCTAAAACTGTTCCATGAATTACTGCTCTTTTCTCGTTTTTTAATTTAATGACTGCCTCTATTTGTTCATTTTCTCCTGGGCATACTGAACATACTGCACATTTTCCGCTCATAACTTTACCTCCATTGTTCTTTATAATATAAAATATGCCACTAAGCCAAAATTGTTCTTATACAATTTATTATTTATAAAAAACAAGAAAGCGTTAACTAAATTTCTTATACTAAACAAATAAAATACGGAGTAGATATTTTTACCTACTCCGTATTTTACAATACTAATTATTTTATTTTAGCATATAAATCTACTATTTCTTTAGCTAATTGTTGTAGTGTCATTGATGTCATGAAATGGTCTTGAGCATGTACCATTAATAAAGACATTGGTATTTTTTCTCCACCTGCTTCAGCTTGAATTAATGCTGTTTGAGTGTTATGAGCTTCTCCTAACTCATCTTCCGATTTCTTAAGCTTTGCGTTTGCTTCTTCTAAGTTTCCTTGTTTAGCATCAGCTATAGCTTCTATTGCATAACTTCTAGCTTCTCCACTGTGTACTATTAATGACATTATTTGTTCTTCCATAATCTAATCTCCCTTTCAACTATATATATTTGCCCTTATAAACCCCAATTTATAATTATTTAACACCTTCTGCTGCTAAGTCTAAAGCTAACTTTAATACCTTTGCACCATTCATTGTTCCGTATTCAACTGTTGGTATTACAGCTACTGGGATTCCTTTTGGTTCATATTTATCTTTCATTTTGTTTAATAAGAATCTAACTTGTGGTCCTAGTAATAATACGTCCATTTCATCTTCATGATTCTTAACTTCTGCTTCACTCATTGCTTGAATTGCAGTTTCAATTCCTTGTTCCTTTGCAGCTGCCTGCATTTTTGTAACTAAAAGGCTAGTTGACATACCAGCTGAACAACATAATATAATCTTTGTCATAATAATGACCTCCTCTATAAATAATAAAATTTCTAACAATTTGTTTACACTATTATAATAAGCAATTTACATGCCAAAACAAAAAATTAAATGTTTACAATAATTATAAGTTTAAAATTATATTTAATAGCAAAAAACTGTGTAAATTTTTTTACACAGTTTTTGCACACTTTTTTCTATTTTTTTACACACTATTTCTTCTTTACACATTTATATTATTTTCAATCATTATTCTTATAATAAATGCTGTCTGACTATCTGTAACAGTTATGTTATATGTATTTTCAAGAATTCTAAGACTTTGTTTTATCATTATAAATTCTTTAGCATGTTTCTCTCTATATTCTCCTAACTTTTCAAAACTTTTATCTTTTGCTCCCTTTATCCTATTATCAACTAAGAAACATAAATGAAGTACTAATCCTACTTCCACCTCATGCAATATCCTTACTTCTAATCTTTCCTCTATTTCTCTAATACATTTCCTTACTAAATTAACAAGCTCTACTCCATCAAGATTATCAAACTGACTATCTACAGACTTAGATAATTTTAAGTAATCCTCTTCTTCTGAAATCTTCATATCCAAAACTTCTATTCCTTCACCACTTAATATATCTGGTGCTGGTATAAAAGTAATATCATCCACACTTATATTGACAGTTCCTACTATTGCTAATACATTATATTCACTTCTAATATCTTCTACCTTCTCTATAAACTCAGCTCTATCAATAATATTTAAAGACATTATCTTTATGTCATTAATGTTTGATAGTCTCTTACTAAGTATCTGCTTCATTTTTTCAGCCGAACCTTCACCTGTAAAGCACGAAGTTATTATTACATTTCCTTTTATTGAATTATGATGTATTCTATTAAGTTTTTTACGTCCACCATTCATATCAATACAAGTTTTATAAATCTCATCTAAACTACATCCGTTAATAGCTTTTCTTACCGCCTCAATAACCATTAATGTTGTAGCCATATCGACAGTTTTTATCTTTACACCTGTTTCTTCCCTAATCATATCTCCAAAATTAGTTAAAGAACCCATATCAACAAGCAGAAGCACACCATTTTCATTTTTTAACTCATTAACTTTTTGTTTAACAGTATCATACATATTTTCAGCTTTCATATTCAAAGGCATATCTAATGCTTCTGCATATTTTTCACCAATCAATACATTAGCAACCTCAGCCATACTTGTTGCAGTACTAAATCCATGCATTACTAATAATATTTTAACCTTTTCAGTTTTCTTTTCATCTTCTTCATAAGGTTTAGTTTGTATAAACATAGTTAAATAACCGATTTCATCTAATGGAACCTTTATATTGAATGCCTTATCAACTATCTTTGCTGCTTCAATAGCCACATAAAATTCATCACTATATTCAGTCTTTATTAAATTTAACTTAGGATGATATATTTCTATTCCATTTTTTATTCTTTCAATACTTCCTTGTAAATGAAGTGCAAGACCAAGATATACTTTTTCATCATACTGCCTATTTAACCTTTTTGAAGCTAAATTCAAAATTTCTTCCACTACATTAATTATTGATATATCAACAATTTTAGAAATCTCCTCTTTAATGTATGGCTTTTTTAAATCCTTTATATATTTTTTGAAATATTTATTAATATCTATATTTAATATTTCGCCTATTTCCTTTTCATCTATTCCTTTATATTTTAATTCTTTAAATTTGTTTTCAATGATGTCATAAAAATATTTATTATTCTCTTTCTTGTCAATCATTTTAAATCTGCTCTCATCATTAATGTAAGAAAACTCTAATACATCTCCCATATTTTCAAGCAAAATATTAATTTCATCTCTATAGTCTTGAAGTTTCATAAGTCCTTTTCTTATATTAGAATTCAAATCACTTTGATCTATAAGTATAATACTTTTATTATTTACCTTATAATTTAAAAAAGCTTTTGCACATGCAAGCTGTATATCACTTTTTAATTGTCCAATATTATTAGGACAATCATATAATAAAAACGATATTAATGCATTTTTATTAAAATAAATACTTCTATCTAATCTTTGAGATTCATCCTTTATAAATTTCTCCATCAAATAATATCTCTCCCTAACACTTCTTACCTTTAAAGGTGGAAGAGTTATCATCATTGGAATTCTTCTTGTAAAAGTTCTTAACATAAAAGATTTTGGTTCCTCAGTTGTAGCAGCTATTATTTGTGCCTCAACTTCTACTACCTTGTCAGTTTCTCCAAGAGGCCTAAAAACTCCTTTATCTATATAAGTAAATAACATTTCTTGAGCCTGTGGTGATAGTCTATGTATTTCATCTAAAAAAATAACACCTCCATCTGCCTTTTTTAAAAGTCCATCTCTATCACAATCAGCTCCAGTATATGCACCCTTCTTGACTCCAAAAATTTGTGCAATAACTAACTGTGGATTATCTGCATAATCAGCACAATTAAATCTTACAAAAGGTGCATCTTTTTTAACCATATTATTTTCAACAGCAAACCTATACATTAGTTCTGCAAACATTGACTTTCCAACTCCAGTTTCTCCTAACAACAATGTATGTAAACCATGTGGTGGATAAAGCATTGCTGCCTTAGCCTGCTGAACTTGAACCTCTAAACTTAATTCTGCTCCAATCATATTATTAAAGCTGTCTTTATGCTTGTTTTCTTTATATGTATCTATTTCTTTTTTAGCAGAAATAGAGTAGATAACAGGTCTACCACCTGTTTTATCTACTCTACTTTCCTTATATAATATATTTAAATATCTAGATATATTAGCTCTATCTAAATTCATGTACTCACTTAATTCAAAAGCGGATATTCCTCTATTGTACTTTTCTTGTAATTCTTTTAAAGACATATATATTTCATCTAACTTACTCATATTAACCCCCCCATTTAATGGAAATGTCAATATTATTGTATCACATTATCTACTTGCTTTCAGCTTGTAATGTTAACTGTAAATCAACTTTTTGATTATTTCTTTCTACTGTTATGTTTACAGTATCGCCAGCTTGTTTCTTAGATTTTAATTTGTTTAATTCATCATATGTTTTTACTCTTTTTCCATCAAATTCAACTATAATATCTCCTTGCTTTATTCCTGCCGCTTCTGCTGGTGATCCCTCTGTAACAGTCTTTACATATAAACCTTCTGAATGTCCAGTTTTAGCAGCCTTTTCAGAATCAATTTGAATTATACTTATACCTAATGTTAATATTGGTTTTGATAAAGAGTCAATTCTTTCCTTTGCAACATTTATAGGTATTGAGAATCCCATTCCTTCAATACTAGCATTTGAAGATGACCCTGAATTTCCAAGTTTCATAGAATTTATTCCAATTACTTGCCCTTTAGTATTTACTAATGGTCCACCACTATTACCTGCATTTATTGCTGCATCAGTTTGTATAACTTCTAATGTATTTCCTGATTCTGATTCAACTTGTCTTCCGACAGCACTTATAACACCTTTTGTAAGTGTTTGTGCAAATTCCTTAGATAAAGGGGTTCCTATTGCTATAACATCTTCACCTGGATATAATGCATCTGAATCACCAAGTTCAGCCACGCCAGGTATTTCAGTTCCATCTTGTAATTTTATCATCGCTATATCCATTGAACTATCATAATTTACAACTGTAGCCAAAGCTTCTTTCCCATTACTTAGAAGTACTTTAACATCCTTACTGCCTTGAATAACATGATAATTAGTTAATATATATCCATCTTCATTAATTATAAATCCTGAACCTAATCCTTCAACTTCTTGAGAATAAAGCCCCCCCCATAATTCTTGTATACTTTTTGTAGAAATTGTTACTACTGCTGGTTTTACTTTTTCAAAAGCATCTGATATTGTTAAAGAACCATCACTACTACTAGCAAATTCTGGTGGTGCATACGATACAGATGATACAACTTTATCATTCTTCATTATGTTATATGTAGTATAACTACCAATACTTCCTGCAAGAAGAGCTACTATAACTCCAGCTGATACTGCACTAACTAACTTAGCATTTTTCTTTCTGTTTTCTACTTTTTCTCTATTTCTATTATCATTATTTACAAATGTAAAATTTGGATTAGTATATTGATTTGAACTATTGTAATTTACATAATTATTATCATTAGTATTATTTTTATCATCATACATAATATTTACCTCCTAAACTTTGTCCCTCATTTCTATATTAAAAGTATACTATCCATTTGTGACAAGTTTATGTCATAATAAATTACTTTTCAAAACTTTAATTTCCTGATTGTTTAGATATTTTTTTTGCTTCTTTAGTAACATTTGCTATACCCGTAGCTACAGATGAAGGATCAGATATAGAAATTACTGTTCCTTGTAATTCTGTTTTATATATAGTAGTTAAATTTTCACTTCCTATTTTTTGTATAGGATCTTCTTCATCATTTGTAATAATATATAATGGCTTATTGGACATTAATCCTTTTGCTTGAGTATTACCTGAATAAGTATACAAACTCTCTAATTCATTATTTATAGCCTTTCTATAAGATGATTGATTTTTCAATATATTAAATTCTTTTAGCGAATCACCAGTCAAATATTCTTCAAATTCAGGAATACTATAATCTAAATTCATCTTATCCATAAGCATAGTCAAACTAAACATAGTACCTGTTTTTTCTATCTTACTTTTTAAATATGGCCATTTTATATCACTTTTAAACTTTTCACTTTTTACTTTATCTTCAGAATAAGGTTTTATTAGAACCATTCCTGCAACCGAATCTGAATAAAGACTTGCAAAGTTAGTCATAACTAGACTTCCATATTCTTCACCCACTAAAATAAGTTTTCCACTTACCCCTGCTTTTCTTAACAAAACCTTTAAATCCTCTGCCTGCTTCTCGGGTGTTTCCAAATTTCCTCCATCACTAAAACCATAGCCTTTTCTATTATATACAAAAGTTTTAACATCTAATTTTTTTTCCTTTAATGTTTCAATTACTGAATTCCATTGATTTAAATTTGTTCCTAAAGCGCCATCAAAAACAACAGTATAATCCCCACTGCCACTAAGTTTATACTCCATTTTTCTGCTATCTATTTTTGCATAATTTAAAGACGAAGTTACTTTTTCAACGCCAAAAAAATTATTTAACATTTGAACTATAAAACCAATCAAAAAAATTGCGATTACTACAAATAACGTATTTCGAATACATCTCTTTGCATTAACCTTTTCTTTCATATTTACTTTTTTAAATCCATTGGATTCTGGTATGAGGTTCATAATAATATAACACCTATCTTTCACCTAACTTTAAATTTGGCTTTGCATTTAAATCTAATTTTGCCTTTCTATTTTTTAACAGTTCGAAATAAGCAGCAGATCCTATCATTGCAGCATTATCTGTGCATAAAACTGGTTCTGGAAATAAAATTTCTATTCCCTTTCTATTTCCTTCTTCAATCAATGCTTTTCTTAAAGCTGAATTAGAAGCTACTCCTCCTGCTATAGCAATCTTATTCAAATTCTTTTTCTTACAAGTTACAAAAACATTATCTTTCAAAACTCCAACTACAGCATGCTGAAATGATGCTGCTACATCCGCTTTATTTATTTCTTCTTGTTTCATTTTTGCCTTGTTTATATAATTTAATACTGCTGATTTTAAACCACTAAATGAAAAATCTAATGTTTCTTCATGAAAATTAGCTCTTGGGAATTTTAAAGCTAATGGATTACCTTCTTTAGCAAGTTTATCTATCTTTGGTCCCCCTGGATATCCTAAACCTATTGCTCTAGCAACTTTATCATATGCCTCACCAGCAGCATCATCTCTAGTCTGACCTAATACTTCAAATTCCCCATAATCTTTAACATGTACTATAAAAGTATGTCCTCCTGATACTACTAATGAAACAAATGGTGGTTTTAAATCTTTATGTTGTATATAATTAGCACATATATGTCCCTCTATATGGTTAACTCCTATTAAAGGCTTCTTTGATGCATATGCTAATCCTTTTGCATATTGTAACCCTACTAAAAGAGCTCCTACAAGACCTGGTCCATATGTTACTCCTATAGCATCAATGTCATCTAAAGTGACTTCTGCTTTTTTAAGTGCTTCTTTTACAACTGCATCAACTGACTCTATATGCATTCTTGATGCTACTTCTGGAACTACTCCTCCAAATTTTTTATGTGTATCTATTTGAGTCGCTATTATATTAGATAAAACTTCTCTTCCATTCTTTACTACTGCTGCAGAAGTTTCATCACAGCTTGATTCAATTGCTAATATTAATTTATCTTCCATCTTTACTATCCCTCGTTTTTCCTTTTTTAAGTCAATATGTATTATACTTTATATACATTTTTATATCAATTAATTAACTTGTACTTATTTTTATTATAGAGTATATTTAAATCTATATTCTTAATTTATTATAAAGAATTAAGAATATCATTAATTTTTTATAAAAAGGTGGACTGATTCTAATGGCATCATATGCAAAAGTAATTGTTGCTGGATCTCCTATAACAAAATCAAATTTCAAATTACATAATGCTCAAGGACGTGCAATACTTCCTTCTAATTCTGGTAATTATCATGATAGATATGCATTATATGAACAAGAAATAGCTTATGTAGCAAGAGTTCAAAATCCAGATGTAATTCTTGAAGAAAGTCTTACTGCAATACTAAAAGTTTATTATAAAAGTGAAAAACGTCATCCTGATACTATAAACATTACAAAAAGTATTTTTGACGGCATAGAAAAAAGCGGGTTAATTGTCAACGATGCTCAAGTGAGAAATATTATAGTTGAAGAATTCTATGATAAAGAACATCCAAGGTTTGAATTAGAATTATTCGGAGAAAGTGAATATTCTTTAACTTATAATATAGTTAAAAATGACACTCCACGAGAAAAAAAATTATATTCACCTATAAAGAAAAATATATCTTCAAAAATAGTTAAAGAAAATAAAATCACACAACTTGTACCTAAAGATATCTGTTCAATCTGTAATAAGCAGATAATTGATAATGATTTTATTACTGCTGACAAAGGGAAAACTATTATATGTAAAAAGTGTTTGAAGAAATTATATTAGAAAGAAAGTGCAAAATATGAACAATATTCTTGTTTTAATTGGTGATAGCTTAACTTTTGGTTATGGAGTACCTAAAAAGGATTCATGGGCTTATAAATTATCTAAAATACTTCCTGATATTAAAGTTATTAATAAATCAATAAATGGTGATACAACTCCATCTATGCTAAGTAGATACTACAATGATGTTGTATCATTAAATCCATCTGAAATTTTTATAATGGGTGGTACTAACGATTTGCTTTGTGGCAGATCTGTAAAATCTATAATTGATAATATCGAATTAATGATTAAAGATTCTAAAGACAGTAAAATTATTTTAGGTATTCCTCCTTACTTAAACAAACAGATGGCAGAAAAATTATTCCTACCATCTGATTTATATTCTTACTGTATCAAAAGTCTTCCAATACTAAGAAAAGAACTTATTAAATTATGTAATCAACATTTTATTACTTATGTTGATTTCTATTCATTAACTGCTATTAATAGCGCCAAAAATATTTATATCGACGGAGTTCATTTAAATTCCCTAGGAAATAATTTATTACTTGATGAATTTATTAAAACTATAAATTCTTTATATACTTAGATGCAGCTATACCTGCATCTATTCCATTTACACCACTTTCTTTTAATGCATGAATTCCATATATAAAATTTCCACAAGCAAATAGACCTTGTATATTAGTTTGATAATCATTTACCTCAATGCTCTTAGTATAGTCATTAATATCTAAGTTCAAATTTTCTACCATATCTTTTTCAGGAAAATATCCAACAGACATAATTAATGAATCGCACTTTATTTTATTTTCTTGATTATTATTAAGATTTTTAACAATTACACCTTCAATTCTCTCATTTCCATATATTTTAATTATCTTATGATTTTCAATTACAGGTATATCAAAATCTCTAATCAATTCTTTATCCTCTTCATTAAACTCAAAATCTTCCCATTTATCAATTAAAAGGCCTTGAATTTTTCCACCTTCAATTACTATTCTTCTAGCTACTACAAGCCCCCATCTACTACTTACAACTATAACTGGTCTTTTACCTGGCATATAACCTTCTAAAGTAATTATTCTATGAGCATTTCCAATAGTATATATTCCAACAAGACTATTAGTAGATATATCAATATTACCTGTATATTTTTCTCTACATCCTGATGCTAAAATAACAGCTTTTCCTTTAACATCAACTACACCTTCATCTGGTGATACGTATCTTACAACTTTATCTTCTAAAACTTCTAATACTGATGCATTAAGTTTTATTTCTACAGAACTATTTTTAATTCTTTCTTCCAAATAATATATATATTCAGGTCCTGTTACTTTTCTATCTAAAATTTCTTCACCAAATCCATTAAAAATACATTGGTTAAGAGCTCCTCCTAATATTTCTTCTCTCTCTATTATTAATATCTTATCTATATTTTCTTTAGCAGCAGATAAAGCTGCAGTCATTCCAGCTATTCCACCACCTACTATTATCAAGTCATATTCCTTCATAAGATTTTCCTCCAAAAAGCTTTTCTAATATTAATTATACCATATCTTACTACAAACAAATATTTAACTAGCATGACAGTTTATTAAGATTTATTTATAAATTTGATAATAGTTATTAACTGTAATATAATTTAAATGATTTATTAGAAAGAGGTGTACCATGAATAAAATAATTACCAATATTAAAGACTATTTTAAATCATTATCAAAACAAGACTTTATCAAAATAGGTCTATTCATTATTCCTCTTGTAGGTATAATTTTTAAGGGTATTGTTTTACAAGGATATATTCAAAATAATAACCCTTATGATTTAGATATTGCTCTTGGATATTCTAAGACTCATTATTTCTTTTCATATTACTTAGCCTTTACTCTTTTATTTCTTAGCTTTGCATTTTTATTTAAAAATAGAGGAAGGGTAATTTACTTATTTATAATTGATATATTTATTACTGCATTAGTATTATTAGATGTAATGTATTTTAGAGGTTTCTTAACTGTTCCTTCAGTACTTATATTAACTCAAACAGCAAACCTAGATAACTTAGGTGGAGCAGTATATTCAATGCTTTCAATAACCGATTTAGTATTATTTTTAGACATAATTATATTAGGAATATATGTATTCTTTACAAGAAGTACATATAAAAAAGGCTTAGGTAGTAAAGCTATAAAAACATTTTTAATTGCATTTATAATTCCTTTAATATATGTTATATACGTTCCATTCAACATTAATGTTTTAGGAAATGAAAATGTTCATAATTCGTACTTATTTGATGATTATGACCCAACTAATACATGCAAATATTTTACTTCAGTTGGGTATCATGTAATAGATTTGTATACTGTTTATAGAGATTCTAAACCTTATACACTAACAGATAAAGAAAATGAAAAGATTGAAGAATATTACAAATGGAAAAATGAAGACTTACCTAATAATGAATATGCAGGTATTTCTAAAGGAAAAAATCTTATAGTAATTCAAGTTGAATCTCTAGAAGATTTTGTAATAGGAAAGTCTATTGATGGTCAAGAAATCACTCCAAATCTTAATAAACTTGTTAATGAAAGTATTTACTTTCCTAACATTTACGAACAAGTTAATGAAGGAACAAGTTCAGACAGTGATTTAATGATTAATACTTCAATGTTACCACTTAGAAGAGGATGTACTTTCTTTAGATATCCTAATACAACATATAATTCACTTCCAAAAATATTAGGTAACGAAGGATATTCTCAAATATCTATACATCCTGATAAAGGTTCTTTTTGGAATTACACAAACGCTTTAAGAGGCGGAATTGCTTTTGAAGAATTTATAGATTACTTTGCATTTGACCATAGCGATGAAATTGGTATGGGAATAAGTGATAAAAGTTATTTTTCACAAACTGCAGATAAACTTAAAGATTTAAAGACTCCATTTTATGCTCATACAATAACATTAACAAGCCATGGACCATTTGATCTTCCAACTAACTTAAGAGAATTAAAACTTAATAGTGAGCTTGATGAAAGCGAGCTTGGAGGTTACTTCCAAAGTGTTCATTATACAGATGCTGCTATTAAAGAATTTTTAGATAAACTTGATTCGCAAGGATTACTTGATAATACTACTATTGCTATAGTAGGTGATCATACTGGAGTTCATAAATATTATAATAGTAGTATTGAAAATTTATCTAATAAAGAAGACTGGTTCCTAGATAATGGTGAACCAACAGTACCACTTATAATTTATACTAAAAATAGTACTGTAGCACCAAAAACATTTGATACTTTTGGTGGACAAATGGATATAATGCCAACTCTTCTATATATGCTTGGAGTTGATTCAAATGTTTATCAAAATACAGCTTTAGGTAGAAATCTTCTTAATACAAATAGAAATATTTCAATTACAACAAATGGAGTTGTAAGAGGTGATAATGTATCTGAAGAAGATGCAAAACAACTAACTAATATCTTAGAACTTTCTGATAAAATGATTAGAAGTAATTATTTCAATAAATAAGAAATTAACATAATTTAATTTCAAAAAAATTGCTGTAAGATTTTTTACTTACAGCAATTCTTTTTTTAGGATATCTTTTATACTCCTTTTATTTTCCAGCTATTGATAACTCTTTAACTTTTACTGATGGAGCCCCAATACTACTCATTGGAAATTTTAAATCATCTGCAATATCATCAATAATCTTTAATAATTCAAAGAAATTTCCTGCTACTGTTATCTGTTCTATTGGATAAGATTTTTTTCCATCTTTTATATAAAAGCCTTTAGCACTTAGTGAAAAATCACCTGTTATAGAATTAGCACCTGAATGCAATCCTGAAAATTCTGTAATCATCACACCTTCATTAACATCATTCATTAATTTATCTAAAGTTTTATTTCCATTTTTAATATAAAGATTGGTAGCGTCTACTCCTACAGTTCCAGAATATGAAGCCTTAAATCCATTTCCAGTACTTTTTATTCCAGCCTTATGAGCTGTCTTTAAATTATGAAGTAATGTAATAAGTTTTCCATTAGATACAACTTCCTTTTTATAAGTTGCAACACCTTCATCATCAAAAGGAGTTGATGCAAGTCCTTTATCTAAATGTGGATCATCTATAATTGTTATAATATCAGAAGCAATTATTTCTCCTTCTTTATCTTTTAACAAAGATAATCCCTTTTGTGCTGCATTAGCATTAAATATGTCTGCAAATGTGCTTAATAATGATACCATTGCTTTATTATTTATAATAGCTTTATACTTTCCTGTTGGAATTGATCTTCCTCCAATTTTGGATAAAGCATCTTCTACTCCTTCTTTAGCAATCTTTTTAGCATCTAATTCATCTATTGAATATGCTATTGAATATCCATCACCATTATATTTATTTTTACCATCCTTAACTACTGGAACAACATATGCACTTAAAAGGTTTATCTTATTATTTAAAGCTAATCCTTTAGTATTATAAATTCCATAATTTGAATTTAGATAAGATATAACGCATCCAGATATATTATCTACTTTATCAGAATAACTTTTAGCCTCCTTCTCAATATTCATAGCTATATCAATTAACTTCTGCGAATCAACGCTTTCAAGCTCTTTTGAATAAGAATTTACATGTGCATATTCTTTGTCGCCTTTATAAATAAACTGCATATCTTCACTTTCAATTACCATTGCAATATCTTTCGCATTCTTAACAAGTATATCAATAGCATCTTCATCTATTATTTCTGTAAATGAATATCCCATTTTGCCTTTAAATTTACCTCTAAAAGATAATCCAAAAACCTTATTTAGTTTATACTGTTCAACTTCTTGTTCATATACAGATATACTTAAGTTTTCTCTATTAGTAAAATATATTTCACAATCTTCAAAGCCTTCACTCTTAGCTTTATTAAATAAAAGATTTTTAAATTCAGTAAACTCCATAATATACCTCCTATCTTCCACCTACAGTCATATCTTTAACTCTTATCATTGGCTGACCAACATTTACAGGAATACTTCCAGAACTTGAACCACACATTCCTTGTGCTAGTGCAAAATTATTTCCAACCATATCAATATCCATTAATACTTTACTTCCTTTACCTATAAGACTTGCCCCTCTTACAGGTTCTTGAATTTGACCATTCTTTACAAGATACCCTTCTTGAACTGCAAAATTAAAATCACCTGTAACAGGATTTACAGATCCTCCACCTAACTTTTTAGCATATAACCCTTCTGATATAGAACTTATTATTTCTTCTGGAGTACTATCTCCTGGTGCTATATATGTGCTAGTCATTCTTGAAGTTGGAGCATATTTATAACTCTGTCTTCTAGAATTTCCTGTTGGTTTCATCCCCATTCTACGTCCATTAAGTTTATCTACCATATATGATTTTAATATTCCATTTTCTATTAACACATTCTTTCTTGTCAAGTTACCTTCATCATCAATATTTAATGAACCCCATTCATTAGGTATTGTACCATCATCAATAGCAGTAACTTTATCAGAAGCTATTTGAGTACCAAGTTTATCAGCAAAGACAGAATTTCCTTTAGCTACAGATGTAGCTTCTAAAGAATGACCACAAGCCTCATGAAATATGACTCCTCCAAATCCATTATCGATAGCTACGGTCATATTACCTGCTGGACAATTCTTTGCATGAAGCATAACATATGCACTTCTTGCTGCTTCTTTACCATAATAAGATGGATCTATAGTATCAAATATCTCAAATCCTTTACATGCTCCTGGTGCTTCAAATCCCATTTGATTTTCATTGTTATTAGAAGCTACAGCAGTAACTGACAAACGTGTTCTTGTACGTCTATCTTCTGCAAAAATTCCTTCACTATTAGCAACTAATATCTTTTGATCTTTATCCATATATAGTACACTTACCTGACTTATCTCAGAATTAAAATCTTTTGCACTTTTATATGCTTCTTTCATCTTTATAATCTTTTTATCATATCCTATTTGATTAGGATAATATTTTATATTATGAGCATTAACATAATTAACATCATTATTTATAATAATACTAACATCTTTTTTAGAATCACCTAAAGCTGTTGCAGCTTTATGAGCAGTATCTAAAAGACTCATCAAAGAATTTTCATTTGTATATGCATAAACACTTTTTAAACCTTTAAATATTCTAATACCAACTCCATAAGCTCTTCCTCCTAAAGCATTTTCAACTTTATTATCCAATAACTTTATAGTGTTTGATATAGAATCTTCTTCAAAAATTTCTGCAAAATCTCCACCAGTTTTTAAGCATTCTGATAATATTTTTGCTGCTACTTCTCTCGAAATCATTTTATGCCTCCTATCAAATCTTTATTTTATCTATATATTATTTATATATAAAATAACATATCAAAATCAATATATTTTGACTATTTTTATCATAATATATTAATCTTAATATGTTAATGTTAATATTCTTACTTAATTGTTCTAAACTCAAATCCTTTATTTTTAAGATAATCTATTATTCCTTGTAAGGATTTTACTGTTTCTTCTTTTCCATATGTATCATGCATTAATATTACAACACTATCAGCATTAGGACCTAAACTTTCTACAGTTTCTTTAGTAACTTGTAATAATTCTTCTGCATTCTTTTTCTTACCTTCTGCATCCTTAGACAAAGCATTCCAATCTAATATAGCATATGCATTTTGATCTATTATAGGTCTTATATTTTCTCTTCCTTTCCAAGACCAATATCCTCCAGGAAATCTAACAGTTCTAGTAGAAAAATCATCTCCTAAAACACTCTTTAATACATCGTTACATTTTTGCACATCATTCCAAAAGTTTTCCACATTAATTATTCTATTAGGATATAAATAATCATAATCATGACTATATGTATGATTTGCTATTGCATGACCTTCATTCGCTTCTCTTTTTAATAATTGCTTTGCTTCATCTGATGAATCAACTTGTTTTCCCATTATAAAAAATGTAGCTTTAACATTATTTTGCTTTAAAACATCTAATATACCTGGAGTATTTGTTGTAGAAGGTCCATCATCAAAAGTTAAATAAACTACTTTTTTACCATCATCTCTAACTGGATACTGCTTTTCTCCCTTTATTAATGATTCTGTTCTATGAAATACCTCTAATGCATCGTCTGCATTAACATCATCCTCTAATTTTAAATATTGAGTAACTTTCACATTATCTGCTTCAGTATTATTTACTGATTCATTTACTAAATCTACTTTGCTATAAACATTTTTCTTATGTTCCTCTAAAGCTTTAATAGCTAAAAATGATATAAATAATATGCAAATTATTAAAAACCCTATAACTATTTTTTTTTCTTTTCTTTTCATTAATTTCATCCCCACTAAACTATAAAATATTTTTTATAACTGTATCAACATATTTTATTATACATTTTTTTATCCATTATTAAAGTATAAAATCACTATTTTTAAAAATACATTTTATAACAAAAAAAAGTAATAGCTATCACTATTACTTTTTTACTGGCTCCGCGGAGAGGGCTCGAACCTCCAACCTATCGGTTAACAGCCGAGTGCTCCACCATTGAGCTACCGCGGATTATTAAATTCAGATATT
>SVCK01000128.1 GCA_015058375.1 Clostridium sp. | reverse complement strand
TGGAACGTTACACTTAATGAAGTTGGTGATTACTATGTAATTACTCCAGTAAGTTGGAACGCTAATATAGCTAAAGGTGGAAGTGTTGAATTTGGAGTTCAAGGTTCAGGTTCAATGCCAAATACTTTAAACTATACTTTACAATAGAAAAACTTTACAAAGAAAAATGGAAGCAAATTATATCTGCTTCCATTTCTTTGTTGTATTAATTAAGCCATACATCCATTATTGAATCAAAATTTCCTCTATCTATCATATATCTATTCTGATAAAAATCATAGTTATCAGATGTAATAGGATATGGTGCAAGAATAAATCCATTTTTAAATCCTGCTTCTTCACTTAAATGAGCTAATTCATCAGAACTTTCTCCAAAAGGATATGCAATGCTTGTAATCTTAACATCTAATTTTTCTTCTAAAACTTCTTTGCTCTTTTTTATATCTTCATAAAAATCATTATATAAATCTTTATCTAAAAATTTTGCTCCTTTATCTTCAAAATAATGCATATTATATGTATGAGAGCCAAAAGAAGCCAGTCCACTATCTCTCATTTCTTTTAGATCTTCCCAATCACACAAAGATATATTACTAAAATCTTCATTTCCAACCTGTCCTGCTATTACAAACACAGTAAACGGTATACTCCTCTTTTTCAAAATAGGATATGCATTTTCATATAATGTTTTATCACAATCATCAAAGCATATCCATACACATTTATCAGGAAATTTCCCAGTACTTCTAAAAGTTTCGATTTCATCTAAAGTTGCAAAATATGCTCCTTCATCTATAAGTCTATCCATCTGTTTTTCAAACTCTTCAGTATAAACAGAATAATGTTTAAGCTCATCTATTCCAATAACATTTTGAACAAACATATTCCATATGTTTTTATCCCTAACTCTATGATAATCTAAAGCAATACAGTTATTTACACAATCTATATCCATATATTTATTATCATCATCAAATGCTTCTTTATTCCAAACTGATACAACTTTAATTACTACAGATGTTACTACAACAAGTGTTGTAAATATACATAATACTTTTTTCATAATCTACCTCACTTACCTAATTCCCTTACAGGATTCTTCTCAAATCTAATTACTTTCTCACTCTGTAATAAGTCATAAACTTCTGGACTCACTAAGTTTAACGAAAGCATTTCTTCTTTAGTTGTATCTTTTGGAAACTTTCTTCTTCTAAGTTTTTCAAATCTTTTAAAATTATATATTTTCCATATAAATAGAATCACAAAACTTATAGCAAAATACGTAACAGCCGTAAGCATAAGGTATCTTATATCCTCATTTGTAACTTTTAAAGCAATTTTTATCATACCAATATATTTATCATTAAATCCTATCAATGCACTTAAAAATAGATGACAAACAACAAACATATATAAGCACATAACAACATTAATTATTAAACTTATAATCTTTTTTAAAGTCTTTTGTTTAGATTTAACTATGTATGATTTATTTTCTTCTTTTGCTTCTTCATTTTCATCATCATTATCTACAGTGCCTCTATCTGGAGACTTCCATGTTGCATATCCTCCTTTTATCGTCGACTTTATTGACTTTGGCAAAGCTCTAATTACAACAAAAGCATTAATTATCCAATAAAATACTGGATACCAAGCTGCCCATATGTAATACTTCATTATATTATCATAAGCCGACTCATGTTTCATCGATATAAATAGTTGGATAAAACTTAACATAGATAAAGCAAGTGTACCAAGACTAAAAAAGCTTAATATATCCTGTCTATTTTTAGCTGTAAAAATAATTGTAATAGAAAAAACAACCCAACATATAGACCATAATATACTTGTAACTTGTTCTATATATATTGGCCATAATCTTCTTTGTTTCCAGCTTTTAAATATATCAAAATGACGGAATACGATTTCTTGACCGCCTTGAGCCCACCTTACTCTTTGTTTCCATAATCCAGACAAAGTTTCAGGAACAAGCATCCAACATAACGCTTTTGGTTCATATCTAATATCCCAAAACTTTCTCTGAAGCTTCCATGACACTGCAATATCTTCAGTTATGATATCTCTATCCCACAACTGAACACTCATAAGTGCCTTTTTTCTATATGCAACAATTACTCCTGATACTGTCATAACTTTTCCAAGAACTCTTTGTGTTCTTTTTATAAGACCTATTATAGAAGCATATTCTACTAGCTGAATCTTACTTATAAGTGTATCCCTATTTCTAATTCTAGGATTACCTGTTACAGCCCCAACTCTTTCACCGTTTTTTATAAACTGTCTCACAAGATAATAAGGAGCTTTATCATCTAATATAGCATCTGAATCTATGCAAATAAGATATTCATATCTTGCAGCATGTGCAGCCATATGAAGAGCATTAGCCTTTCCCTTATTTTCAAGACAATTTATAACTCTTAAGTTGTCATATTCTTCAGCAAGTTTCTCTAATATTTCCCCTGTATTATCTGAACTTCCATCATTAACAGCTATTATCTCATATCCTGGATAAGATAATTTAGACAATTTATCAATAGTCTCTTTAGCAGTTGCTGACTCATTATAACATGGTAATATTATACTAATTTTAGGCCAATCATATTTTTCTACATCTATATCTTCTTCTTTTTCTCTATAATGCGAGAATATCAAAGATCCAGCTATCCATATTAGGGACATTATAAATGGATACCAAAAAATAGATGCTCCAATAACTTCCCAGAAAAATCCTGACTCATTTAAAACATTCATACTTGTTTTTCCCCCGTCTTTTCTTTTGTAATGATATTGTGCTCTTTATTCAAGAGCTTTTATAAAGCAAGTTGCTCCTAACTGTTCTCTCTCATCATTAATATCACTGTTAATACTACTCAAAGACCACATTTTGCCAGTTTTTACATTAGCTAAATATAAATCATAGCCATTATTACCCTTAGTACTGCTCATAAACATATATTTATCTGATATAGGACATGCATCTGAACAATTATAATTCTTGTTATTAAATTTAAGTTTAGTCACATTTTTTGTATCCAAATCCATTTTCATAATAATATCTGAATTATTAGATTTAGAATACCACCTGCTAAAGTATAAACTATTACCATAAACAACAGGATAATAACACATAGTCTTTTTTGAACTATATATCTTTTCTATATTAGTATAATCATTTTCGCAAACTTTATATATCTTAGAATCCCCTTCTACTCCTCTTGCATAATAAATTGACTTTCCATCACTTGAATAATATGGCATAGAATCCTCTTGTATATCTTTAGTTATACTTTTTACCTTTTTAGTTTTTAAATTTAACTCCTTCAAATCATAAATCATTTCATCTTCATTTTTATCCCAATATCCTTGTTTAAAAACAATTCTTTTCCCATCAGGTGAAAATTTAGGGTCTTCATTTTTGAAGTCATTCTCTTTAGTTAAATTTTCAAGGTTCTCGCTATTTAAATTATATGTATATATATCCCACTTTTCTTCACTTTCACCCTTTTCCATCCCCATAAATACTATTTCAGTCCCATCATTATTAAAATGAGCATTCATAGCATTAAACACATTATTAAACTTATCACTTAGGCATATATTTTTATTGTTGTCAAAATCAAATAAGTACAGTTTACTATCTTTTGCCTCATAACTAGAATAGCTATGATATACTAGTTTCCCTGAAATATTTGGTATATTATAATTTTCTCCTTTCGCTTTATATGATACAGTAAATATTCCTAACACAATAATTAAAATACTAGCTACTCTCTTAATATTCATTCTCCTTTTATATACTTGCATAATAAATCCCTCTTACTTTCCACCATAATATATAGGATTATTTTATTATGAAATATATACGTAAAATTTGTAGTTCTATATTTACATTTAATTTATATTTACTTTCACCTTTACTTTTTAAAAATAATCATTCACTTGAAATATTAATCAATATAAAATCAAATTTCAACCAAACACATTAAAATTATCATAATTACAATAACACCTCCATTTTATTATTTCTTTTAATACACACTTCACATAAAAATAACTATTTAGCAATACACTATATGCCAATCCTATATAAATGGTTAATTATTTCAGGATTATTATCGTCCGTTTTTAAGCAATATTTTTACATTTTAGGAACACATTTGATACATTTGAAGAAAAAACTCAAAACATAAAAAATGGATCAAATGTAAATCAAAACAAAAATTCACATTCAATCCATTTTTTAATCAAATATACTTTTATAAGTTTTTAATATATAAATCAATATTTTTATAAGCTTTATCCACTTCTTTTACTCTATTTAAGTAATCTTTAGCTTCATCAATTCTTTCTGTGAAAAAAGCTGACACTCCAATATAATAACAATACTCTAAAGAATCGCCTTTTAATTCATCTAACGAAAAATTTAATGTTTTTAAAATATCATATGCCTTATTATAATTTTCAAGTTCAGCATAAGATTTTCCAAGCACAAAAAGTCTTTCTTTTTCAAGCTTTTCATTTCCTTCATAACTTATTGCTTCTAAATACTCAATAGCTCTTTCATAATTTTCTATATGAAAATAACATCTTCCCATCGCATAATGAAGACTTGGATCACTTATTTCATCAGCATGTCCTCTTTTAAAGTAATCAAGTGCATTTGTATAGTCTTCTTCATCAAAAAGAATACATCCTAAAAAGAAGTAAGCTTCTTTATTTAGTTTATTATATTCTATAGCTTCCTTCAAAAGTTCTATAGCTTCTTTTGCCTTGCCTTCATGAGCACATCTTAATGCATAATTAAAACTTACCTTTGATTTATTTTCCCCATTATTTTTATATATAACTGTAAGAATAATATCTGCTATTAAAAAGATTAATCCTATATATTTATGATGAGTGAATAATAAAGCTATTCCTAAAAACATCAAATAATTTACCCATCCACCTTTTACTTTTTGAAACTTTATTTTATATGTACTCTTTTCCATCTATTCTCCCCTATTCTAAAACTATATGTTAAGCTTTAAAACTCTTTTAAAAGCTACTTCTTTTTTTAAATCCTTCTCATCCTTATCAATATTAATTTTAAATATTTCAGGGCAGCCCTCTTCTCTCCATTTTTTCATATAAGTAGCATTTACTTCTGTAACATAATAATATTTTTCTTCATAATCATCTGCAAATTCAAAATAAAAATCAATAGACCTTTTATCTATTTTAATATCATCTTTAGGTATTATTTTTAAAACTATTTGAAAAAATCTCATAGGAACATTATATCCATACATACCTTTTATTTTTTTACTCTCAAATAAAACTCTTTTTAATACTCTATTTTTTTCAATATCTTCTTCTTTAGCATTTAATTTAAATACTGGTTCGTTTTTCTTATTTTTTTCAAGTTTTATACTTATCATATCATAACACTTAACCTTTCAGCATGAGGTAAATACCAATTTCTTTACATTTTAAAATCCTAACAAATTTGATTTGCCAGGATTTTTTTATTATTTCTTTATAAATAAGGTTTGCCAAGCAAAACCTATATAAAATAATACTGATAATACAATTGTAATAATAACAAAAACATTGGAATTATAATTAACTCCAAAAGCACTTAAAGCTACACATACTGTAATTAAAAATATAGTTAGTACACCTAATACATGTATTCCTTTTTTTCCTTTTACTTTTTTATTTGAAATTCTAATAATTGTAGATAATTCATATATAAAAAAACAAAATAAGCTTAGTAAAATTAATATATTCACCACAGATACATCACCTATCAATACACTCCTATTCTAATTTAAATACATACTAAAAATTATATCATTAAATGTTTCTATTTTAAAGATTATTTGATATCAAGTTCTACCGGACAATGATCTGAGCCCATTATATCAGTATGTATTTTAGCATCAACTAGTCTATCCTTTAAAACTTCTGATACTAAGAAGTAATCAATTCTCCATCCTGCATTTTTTTCTCTTGCCTTAAATCTATAAGACCACCAAGAATATATTTTTTCTTTATCTGGATAAAAATATCTAAAGGTATCAATAAATCCATCTGCTAAAAGATTAGTCATTTTTTCTCTTTCTTCATCTGTAAATCCTGCATTCTTTCTATTAGTTTTAGGATTTTTCAAATCAATTTCTTTATGAGCTACGTTTAAATCTCCACATACAATAACAGGTTTTTTATCTTCTAAACCTTTTAAATATAATTTAAATTCTTCTTCCCATTTCATTCTATATTGAAGTCTTACAAGTTCACTTTGAGAATTTGGAGTATAAACAGTGATAACATAATAATCTTCAAACTCTAATGTTATTACCCTTCCCTCTTTATCATGCTCTTCAATTCCAATGCCAAAATTTACAGATATCGGTTCTTCTTTTGTAAATATAGCTGTTCCTGAATAACCTTTCCTCTGAGCATAATTCCAATAACTTTTATATCCTGGAAATTCTAAATCTATCTGTCCTTCTTGCAGTTTAGTTTCTTGAATACAGAATATATCAGCATCTAGCTGTTCAAACTTTTCTTTAAATCCCTTAGTAACTGCAGCTCTTAAGCCATTTACATTCCAAGAAATCATTTTTTTCATATATTTTTGACCTCCATCTATAAAAACATTCTTCTATTAATAATATCAATCTTTTATTAATATTACAAAGTCAAAAACCTTTTATCCATATATAGTTTACTAATTTTTAAATGAATGAACTGGTGCCGGAATTCTTCCTCCTCTATTAGAAAATAATTCTGAAGATTTTGAATTAACCTTCATAACTGGTGCAGTTCCTAACAATCCTCCAAATTCAACCATATCTCCAACATCACATCCAGGAGCTGGAATAATTCTTACAGCTGTAGTCTTATTATTAATAACACCAATAGCTGCCTCATCTGCTATCATTGCTGAAATTGTTGAAGCTTCTGTATTCCCTGGTATAGCTATCATATCTAATCCAACAGAACATACACAAGTCATCGCTTCAAGTTTTTCCATATTTAAAGCACCACTATTTACTGCTTCAATCATGCCTGCATCTTCTGATACCGGAATAAAAGCACCACTTAATCCTCCAACGTGACTACATGCCATTATACCACCTTTTTTAACAGCATCATTAAGCATTGCAAGAGCTGCTATAGTTCCATGAGTACCTACTTGTTCAAGGCCTATCTCTTCTAGAATTCTAGCTACAGAATCTCCTACTGCTGGAGTAGGTGCTAATGAAAGGTCTACTATACCAAATGGCACTTCTAATCTCTTAGAGGCTTCTTTTGCAACAAGTTGACCCATTCTAGTAATTTTAAATGCTGTATTCTTAATTGTATCCGCTACAACATCAAAAGATTGTCCTCGCACTTTTCTAAGTGCTCTTTCAACAACTCCTGGTCCTGAAACACCAACATTTATAACTCTATCAGCCTCTCCAACACCATGGAAAGCACCTGCCATAAATGGATTATCTTCAACTGCATTAGCAAAAACCACTAATTTTGCACATCCAAATCCCTTTTGCTCTTTTGTAAGAAGAGAAGTTTGCTTTATAATGTGTCCCATATCCCTTACTGCATTCATATTAATGCCGCATTTAGTCGAACCTACATTTACAGAAGAACAAACAAATTCCGTTTCTGCCAAGGCTTGAGGGATTGATTTAATCAATATTTCATCTCCCTTAGTATATCCCTTTTGTACTAATGCTGAAAAACCTCCAATAAAGTTTATTCCAAGATTCTTAGCAGCTTTATCCAAAGTTTTAGCAAACTCAACATAGCTTTCTTCATCAGTAGCTCCACCGATTAAAGAAATTGGTGTAACTGATACTCTTTTATTAACTATTGGTATTCCAAATTCACTCTCTATCTGCTTACCAACTGGAACTAATTTTTCAGCAGATTTCATTATTTTATCATATATTTTAGTTCTGGCTCTTTTTCCATCTGAATCAATACAGTCTAGCAAAGATATCCCCATTGTAATAGTTCTAACATCTAAATTTTCTTCCTCAATCATCTTTATTGTTTCTAAAACATTTTTTGCTGTTATATTTGTATCCATCATATGCCCCCCTTAAAATAAACTATAGTGAATGCATTGAATTAAAAATTTCTTCTCTTTGAATCTTTACATCTACTTTTAGTTCTTTTCCTTTTTCAGCTAAACCTTTTTTAATTTCTTCAAAGCTTGTATTTGCTTCATTTAAGTCTAGCATCATAATCATTGTAAAATAACCATCCATTATTGTTTGAGTAACATTTAAAATATTAATGTTTAACTCCTTTAATTTACTGCTTACTCCTGCAATAATCCCCACTTGATCCTTTCCTATAACTGTTAGTATTGACTTCATAAGTTTCATCACCTCAATATATTTTTTAGTTATTTAGACAAATTATATCTGCCTAAGTATTTGTCTTATTTTAGTATTTGTATATTTTTATACTTTCCTCTAAGAATTAAAAAAAAGCCCTGCCAAAATAGATGGACGAATTTTTTCACGGTTCCACCCTTTTCTTGACCTAAGCCCTAATTTAACTTAATCATTTATACTTAAAAATGCTTTTTGTAGTACCTGCCTAAAACTATTTTCAAACCATCTATATAGTCTGTACTAAAAGTGAATATTCTTACTCTTAATCACATATATTCTTTTGCATAATTCTACTAAAATATTAATCTTTTGTCAAATAAAATCACATCTGTATACTTATAGGTACTACAACCAAGCAAACACCTTCACATTTAAGCCTTGGCATTTCAGGCACTATTATTCCATTTGAATTTAATAAATCACAATAATACTTACAATTATTTAGAATTTTTTCATAAAAATTCTGTTGTGTTGTTTTTCTCAAAAGATTTACATATTCTCCATAAGATGCGACCTTTATTACCTTACCAAAAACTGTGCAAGGGCATTCTACTCTATCAAAAATATAAGAATAATTATTCATAAAATAATTATCATTAACATTAACAATAACAGGAGTATTGCCACAAGTTAAAATCATGTCTTCTGTTGAATTTCTACTAAGAACGTCATTAAGATGAATCAATATATTATTCATTGTTGTAAAATTTAGAATATCTTCATCTTTAAACTTAAGAAATTTATTTAGATTATCGCATCCATAACCATTGAATGCAGTAATAAGAGAATCTACAAAAGAATTAACATTTTCAGTTGTAAGAGTTCCTGTAATTTTTACATATTCACCTTCATTTATTTCATTTTCATTTATATTTCCATCGCAAAAATACTTTACTGCATTTTGCGAATCAAGAGTTGAAAATATTTCGCTATGCAATGTAAATGTAGTATATATTTTCTGAATATCTTCTTCTCTTCGTAAAAATTCTCTATCTTCAACATTACTATTAGAACTATTACTGAAATCAGCAGAATTTAATTTAACACAATTACTATTTTTAAATCCTTGTCTTTCTTCTTGAAATGTTCTATCTTCGCCATAATTACGCTCTCTATTATCAAATCCAGTTTTTCCAGTTAAAGTTCTATCCTGGATCAGCCTTGTTGTTCTTATATCTATGTAACCACTTAAATACAAAGAAGATAAATTTTTAACCAAACCTTCATCAAGATACATTAAGAGTGCCAGATTCGTTTCGTCCATAAATTCACATCCTAAATTACTCTCTATATTAAATCTACTATTAATGTTTACTATTTATGACCGTTTTTTCATAATCTCGCATAACATTTCTAAATTTTTGTTTTTTTATCCTTTTTAGATACATAATCATTATCTTCATAATAAAATCTATAAAGAAAATCCTTCGCCTCTTCAGCATAATCAATGCCAATTCTTTTAGATCTTATTATTTTTCCACACTTACATTCTTTAACCTCAAATAATTTTTTGATTTCAGAATCTTTCTTAACAATATACATTTCACCATCAAAAAATAATGTATTATTTAACCTTTTTGTTATATCCATTGCAATACATAATTTTGAAGGTCCTGAAGTCAAATTAAGTTTTTCTTTATTAATAAGTTCCTTATAAAGCTTTTTATATCTTTTCTTTGCCATAAAATCTAAACCAATTAAAGGTTCTACAGCTCTTATCAAAACTCCCTGTGGCTCTCCTTCTCTTTCAGTTATAGCATTTAAACAAACATACTTACCATAAATTTGATAAACATATACTGTTCCTTCCTTCCCATACAAAGGCATAACTCTTTCAGTTTTCCTTCCTCCATAAACATGTGCTCCTTTATCAGTAACTCCAGTATATGCTTCTGTTTCTACTATTTTACCTGCAACTAACTTTCCATCAATTTCTCTTACTAAGATTTTTCCCAAAAGTTCCTTTGCAACTTTTAAAGTCTTTCTACCATAAAATTCTTCTCTTAAAATTTCCAAGTTTGTTCCTCCTTTAAAAGAAACTAAAAACTACCCAATAATTTCTTTCATCGCAGCAATTAATTTATCTATTTCTGCCTTTGTTCCTACTGTAATCCTTAATTTATCATCTAATTTATTACTTTCAAAATATCTTATATAAATTTTATACTTAATTAACCCTTTCATAATTTCCTTAGCAGTTTTATTTCCTATAGGCTTACATAAAATAAAATTAGTCTGCGATGGTATGCACTTAAAATTCATTTCCTCTAATTTATCTAAAAGATATTTTCTATTTTCTTTTATTTTGCAAATTACTTCTTCATGATATTCTTCATCAAGCACAGCTGCAATAGCTACTCTCTG
>SVCK01000127.1 GCA_015058375.1 Clostridium sp. | reverse complement strand
CTCTCCAAGTCCTTTATATCGTTGAATTAATGCACCTTTTCCTATTTCTTTTTTTACTTCTTCTAATTCTTCATCGCTATAAGCATACTTATGAACTTCTCCATTTTTAGTCTGTTTATATACTTTATATAACGGAGGTTGTGCTAAATACAAGTGGCCATTTGTTATAAGTGGTCTCATATATCTATATATATAAGTCATCCATAATGTCCTTATATGGTATCCATCAACATCCGCATCACTCATAATTATAATTTTATTATATTTTAAATCTTCTTCTTTATAATTATCTAATGTACCTGTACCTACAGCTGCATTAAATATCTTTAATTCTTCAGAAGCCAAAACATTTTCTAATTTTTGTTTTTCTGTATTCATTATTTTACCTTTAGAAGGCATTATAGTTTGGAATCTTCTATCTCTTGCTTGCTTAGCTGAACCACCTGCCGAATCTCCCTCAACAACAATAAATTCATTTACTGTATTATCTTTTTGAGTACATACAGCTACTTTTCCAGCTAACGGCGCAGTACCTTTTCCAATCTTTTTCTTTTCTGCATCATTTATTTTTTTTATCTTTTCTCTTCTTTGAGCTGCCTGCAAAGCATTATTAATTAAATTTGTAGCTAATTCCTTATTATCCTCTATCCATTCAGATAATTTGACATAAGCTAATTCATTCATCATTGTATAGGCTTCACTATTGCCAAGCTTTGTCTTAGTTTGCCCTTCAAAAACCGGATTAGTAATTTTTATTCTTACTATAGCAGTCATACCTTCTCTTAAATCATCACCTTCAAATTCCTTGTCCTTTTCTTTAATTAGTCCAAGTTTTCTAGCACCTTCTTTAAAAGCTCTAGTCATTCCTGTTTTAAATCCAGTCTCATGTGTTCCCGCTTCTGTAGTTGGGATATTATTAACAAAGCTTGCTATATAATCTGTAGTAGAATCAGTAAATTGCATACACACTTCACAATACATTTGTAGATTATTAACACTCTTTTCACCTTCAAATAAAATAGGATTAGAATGAATTGGAGTCTTACTTTCATTTAAATATTTAATAAAATCAAGAAGACCATTTTCTGAATAATACTCTTTTTCTACTACTTCTTCTTTTCTCTTATCTATAAGCTTTAACTTTATACCTTTGTTTTGGAAAGCTAATTCTTGTAATCTTTCATCTATAACATCAAATTTAAAATCTACTGTTGAAAAGACGTCCTTATCAGGCATAAATGTAATTATAGAACCTGTATCCTTAGCCTTACCTACCACCTCAAGTTTCGTAACTGGTGTTCCTGGCATATCTTTCTTAACTTCTTTATCAAAAGCATATTCAAATCTTTGCCTATAAATATTACCATTTTGATGCACTTCAACTTCTACCCATTTTGATAATGCATTAACTACTGCCGCACCTACACCATGTAATCCTCCAGATGTTTTATAATTTTTATTATCAAATTTACCACCTGTGTGCAATTCAGTAAACACCATCTCCACACCACTTTTTTTCTTTATAGGGTGTATTCCTGTTGGTATTCCTCTACCATTATCTATAACTGTAACGCTTTTATCTTTATTTAAAATAATTTGTGCTGTATCTCCATATCCATTAGCTATTTCATCAATAGCATTATCTAATATTTCCCACACACAATGATGTAAGCCTTTTATCCCAGTTGATCCTATATACATACCTGGTCTAACTCTAACTGGCTCTAACTTTTCTAAAGACGTTAAATCTGTAACATCATATGAAGTGTTCATCTTTTTATTCATATACGTCCTCCATTTCCAATAACGTTAGGATTATTTAATGCTTGTATAATCTCTAACATAAAATATACTTTTTTTTATGACTCATGTCAAAATTTAAGGCGAAGTCACTGAAACTATCAGCACTTCGCCTTTTTATTTACTATCTACTATACATCATAGATTTCTACATTTCTAACATGTTTTGTTGGATTCCATTCTTTATTATTCTTTCTTAATATACCTTGAATAGTTATTGGTATCCATGTCAATGTATAAACACCATACAATAAAAATCTTATAAAGAATATCAAACCTTTCTTTCCTAAGAAAATCAAAGTAGCAAGTAAGAATATTAAATAGAACGCTACATTAGCAATTAATATTGTTACTCCATCATTTTGTATAGATGCAATTATTGGGAATATGAATATATTGCTTGAGAACAATACCATCATAGTTAAAAATCCCTTTGATATCTTCTTATCGCATATAAGTACTAATGGTGTAATTATAAATTGAATAAAAGCCAATATCTGAAATCCTATATTACTAAACAAATCATTAATTACAAATATATGTGTTCCACTAAAGTATCCTCTAAAGAAAGTTAATACAGTAGCTATACCAATTAATAATGTTGCAAATGGTTGTAATACATATAAAGCCGCATCAAAAATATACCATTTTCTTTCTTTAATTGACTTTTTAATAAGTTTCAAACAATATCTTGATGCAACATCTGTAAATCCTTGCATCCATCTTCTTCTCTGAACCCATGAAGCTTTTAATCCTAATGGTTTTTCATCATATATTTTAGCATCATGTGCCCATCCTACTTTTTCGCCATTTAATATAAGCTTACATGTAAACTCTAAGTCTTCTGTAAGACATGTTGAACCCCATCCTAGTTCTTGTAAAGTTTCTGTTGCTACAGCAAATCCTGTACCACCAATTTGATTTGAGAATCCTATATTATTTCTTGCAAGTTGGAACATTCTATTTTGTGACCAAAATGCAATAGAATATGAAGTTGCTATCCAAGAATCATTTGGATTTTTACTATCTATATAGCCTTGTACAACTTTATACCCTTCACTCATTTTTGAGTTCATCTCTTTTAAAAAGTCAGGATGTACTAGATTATCTGCATCAAAAATAGATACAGCATCATATTTCTTTTCCATCTTAAATAACTTTTTAAACACCCATTCTAAGGCAAATCCTTTACCTTTTTTTTCTTTATTAAATCTTTCACAGACAATAACACCTTCATAGCTTTTTGCAATTTCAGCGGTTTTATCTGTACAATTATCAGCAATTATAAAAATATCATATAATTCTCTAGGATAATTCTGCTTTTCCATACTTTCAATAAGCTGACCAATTACAACTTCTTCATTATGAGCAGCTACAATCATAGCAAATGTATTTTTAGGTTCGTAATTCTTAGTTTCTTTCTTTCTAAATAAACCAAACAATCCTAAAACTGCATAATATCCAGTAAGTATAAATACAAAGATTTGAAATACTGCTGTAACTGTATATATAATATCTCCCATTCTATTCACTCCTAATTTTAGATTAGAATTCATCTGAATTATTTTTATGTAATTATATACCTATATTAATATAGTTCAAATACTTTTAAAAATCAAGTAAATAAATCTTAATTTTAAATTAAGCTTTATCATCATATTTATTTTTCCTTATTTATATTATTAATATCAAAAATATTAATGGTATCATTTCTATATTTAAACTATCAAACTAGTATCTCTCTATGCACAAAGTGGTTAACAAAACGCTTTTAGATTATTTTGTTGCCTACAATGTTAAAAAAGTCTTATAAAACCATTTAATAGCTTTATAAGACTTCTAATTATTATATATTAAACAATACCTTGTGCCATCATTGCATTTGCAACTTTCATAAATCCTGCTATATTAGCACCTGCAAGAATGTTCTTATCTAAGCCATATTCCTTAGCAGCCGCACTTGAATTAGCGTATATATTCTTCATTATATCTTTAAGTTTTTCATCAACTTCTTCAAATGTCCATGATAATCTCATACTATTTTGAGACATTTCTAATGCTGAACAAGCAACTCCACCTGCATTAGCAGCCTTAGCTGGTCCAAACATTAATCCATTGCTTTGGAATACTTTAATAGCTTCAAGTGAAGATGGCATGTTAGCACCTTCTGAAACTGCAATTGTACCATTCTTAACAAGAATTTCTGCTGACTTTTTATCAATTTCTCCTTGAGTTGCACATGGAAGAGCGATATCACACTTAACTTCCCAAATCTTTTTGCATCCTTCTACATATTTAGCTGAAGGTACTTTTTCAACGTATTCTTTGATTCTTCCTCTTTTAACTTCTTTAATTTCTTTTACTATATCCAAATCAATTCCATTTTCATCATATATATATCCATTAGAATCACTCATAGCCACAACTTTAGCTCCAAGTTGTGTAGCTTTTTCGTTAGCATATATAGCAACATTTCCTGAACCTGAAATTACTACAGTCTTTCCTGCAAAACTTGTACCGTTATCTTTTAACATTTCTTCAGTAAAATATACTAAACCATAACCAGTTGCTTGAGTTCTAGCTAAACTTCCTCCATAAGTAAGACCTTTTCCTGTTAAAACACCTTGGTCATTAGCTCCTCTTAATTTCTTGTAATATCCGTACATATAACCTATTTCTCTTCCACCAACACCTATATCTCCAGCTGGAACGTCAGTATCAAGACCTATATGTCTATTAAGTTCTGCCATAAAGCTTTGACAGAATCTCATTACTTCATTATCAGATTTTCCTTTAGGATCAAAATCTGAACCACCTTTTCCACCACCAATAGGAAGTCCTGTTAATGAGTTTTTGAAAATTTGTTCAAATCCTAAAAATTTAATAATACTAATGTTTACAGAAGGATGAAATCTAAGTCCTCCCTTATATGGTCCAATAGCACTATTAAACTGAATTCTATATCCTCTATTTACTTGTACCTTTCCATTATCGTCCACCCATGGTACTCTAAATACTATTTGTCTTTCAGGTTCTACAATTCTTTCTAATAAACCTGCTTCCATAAATTCAGGATGCTTATCAAATACAGGTACTAATGAATTTAATACTTCTGTTACTGCATCTTGAAATTCTTCTTCCCCTTTATTTCTATTTTTAACAATTTCCAAAACCGAATCAACGTACTCTCTCCCAATCATTTTTACATCTCCTTAAAAATTAATTTAACTAATTTCTATAATACACTATATCAAATTTTTTTTCTATAATTTACTAATATTTTTGTCATTATATAATTATACTTTGCAATTGTAACTGCTTTTTTTATTAATCTATTAATTTTTTCACGTTTTCACAGTAATTTTATCAATCCATTTTTCTGCAATTCAAAGTTTAATAATTTTTGAATTTCTTTCAATTTGATTTTATATCCTAATCATACATTTACATCCTGTACACATATAATGGAAGTAATAATTCCAGTTACTAATCCTCCTATATGTGCAAAATTATCTATATTAGGAATTGTTAATCCTATATACAAATTCAATCCAAGCACTGCCAATAAATTTACTAACGCACCTTTGTTTAATCTATCTTTTGCTTTAATAACATAAACCAATAGTGCACCAAAAACTCCAAATATAGCACCTGATGCCCCTACTGATAAACTGCGAGGATCTAACAAATAACTTAAAGCACTTGCTCCTAAAGCTGAAAGTATATATATAAGTATATATTTTACTTTCCCATAAATTCTTTCAACCTGTCCTCCCACAGCATATAAACTATACATATTACAAGTAATGTGTATAATTCCTCCATGAAGAAATGTTGATGTAAATAGTCTCCAAATTTCTCCTCTATTTATATATGGATTATATTTTGCCCCCATTCTTAACAAGGTCATTGCATCAATATCTGCTATACTACCAGAAATAAGTGAACTTATAATATATATAAGAACATTTATAGCAATTAATGCAATTGTAATAATTAAACTTTTTGACTTTACTTTTACCTTTTTGGAACCATTAAGTATTTCTATTAATGCATTTGCTAAAGGTAATAAATTAGGACTTGAATAAACAATGCTATTATCTTTATTATTTATTATTACTTTATTTGAATACACATTTTGTAAATTATTATTTGCATTATCACTCAATACAATAATATGTAGTTTATAATTAGTCATTTTACTATTTAAATATAAAGTAGCTTCCTGTTCATCATTGTATGCGTTAACGTCATCAGTTACAATCACACCAACCAAACCATCATTTAGCATTCTTAAACCAATCCATTTTTCTTCTCCATTATTATCTTTGTACTGATCCATAGCAAATCCTAGATTATTTATTAAAAAATTAAATATTAGATTCATTCTCTTCTTCAAAAGTTACTCACTCCATATCATTTTATTCTCCTAAATTATACCTTAAATTTTTTCTATTCTAAAGTTCTTTTGCTCTTGTATTTTTTGAATAATGCAGTTATTAAAAAGGCTGCTTGCCAAAAGGCCAGCAGCTTTTTTAGTAAATTTTAAATTTCTTTTTCCATCATATCTAGAAGTTCATTAAATCTTTGAATTGTTGCCTCTAAAGGTTTAGATGTTGTCATATCAACTCCAGCATCCTTTAGTATATCAATTGGATATTTGCTTCCTCCACTCTTTAAGAAACCTTTATATTTTTCTACAGCTCCATCTCTTCCTTCTATAATTGATTTAGCAAATGCTGAAGCTGCTGAATAACCTGTAGCATATTGATATACATAGAAATCATTATAAAAATGTGGTATTCTTGCCCATTCTAAATCTATATCTTCATCAACAATCATATCTTCACCAAAATATTTTTTATTAAGTTCATGCCACTTCTTATTATAATCAGCAGCAGTAAGAGCTTCTCCTTGATGTAAAGCATTATGAGTATAAAGTTCAAACTCAGCAAACATTAATTGTCTAAAGACAGTAGTTCTTATTTGTTCTAGTTCTTGATCTATAAGATATAACTTCTTTTTCTTGTCTTTTTCATTTTCTATTTGATAATGAATAAGCAATGCTTCATTAGTCGTAGAAGCTACTTCTGCACAGAATAAAGTATATCCTGCATAATAATAATCTTGAGTCTTTCTTGAGTAATATGAATGAATTGAATGACCCATTTCATGAACTAAAGTTGAAACATCATTAAGTTCATAATTATAATTCAAAAGAACATAAGGCATAGTATCATATCCACCCCAAGAATATGCTCCACCTCTTTTGCCCTTATTTTGATATATATCTATCCATCCATTTTTTATTCCTTCATTAAATATATCTAAATATTCTTTACCTAAAGGTTGTAGTCCTTTGTTAGCTATTTTTACTGCTTCTTCAAACTCTATATGATCTTTTTCCACTTCAATTATAGGTACATATAAATCATACATATGAATTTCATCAACACCTAAAAGTTTTTTCTTAAGTTTTACATATCTATGAAGTGAAGATAAATTATTATTAATAGTATCTATAGCCTTTTCATACACTGATAATGGTATATCATTAGGTGCTAATGATGCTTCTAGTGGAGATTTATATTTTCTTACATTTGCACTAAAGTTAAAACTTTTAATACTTGCAGTTAATGAAGCTGCCAAAGTATTTTCAAACTTCTTATATTCTTTAAATAAAGTTTCAAAAGCGTTCTTTCTAACACTTCTATCTTTACTTTTTATAAATGAAGAATAATTTCCTTCTGTTAATTCAATCATTTCTCCATCTTCATCTTTTATCTTATCGAAAGTCATATCTGCATTAGTAAGCATATTATGAATAGTAGATGGTGCATCTAAGCAATCTGATGCTAATGCCAATAATTGTTCCATATCCTTTGTTAAAATGTGCTCTTTCTCTTTTAAAATATCTCTCAATAGAAAATCATATTTTTCAAATCTTTTATCTTCTTTTAATAAAGACTCTATGAATCCATCTTCTAACGAAAGTATTTCTGGAACAAAAAAAGCTGTTTTGCTTGCAAATTCCGCCATATAAGCATCAATTTTATTCATCATACTTTGTGATTTTTGATTAGTTGTATCTTCATCACATTTTAAATGAGCATAAACATATAAGCTTTCAGCCTTTCTTGACACTTTCTCATTAAACTCTAAATAATTTAGTATTTCTTCTTTGTCACTTAATTTTCCTTGAAAGCTTTCATACTTTGCAACTTCTTTCTGAAGATCTCCAAATTCTTTTTCCCATTCTTCTGAATCTTTAAATACTTTTTCAATTTTCCATTTAAATTCCTCTGATATTTCTTCTCTCTTCTTCAAAACCTTTTCACTCATTCTTCAGTTGCCTTACTTTATAAGGCCCTCCTTTCAAAAACTATTTATATTCCTCTTCTTTACCTTTTATCTTTTCAAATACTGCATTCATTTCTTCTTGTATAAGAAATACAGCTTTTGTAATTGCTTCTTTCATATCATTATATTCTTCTTCATATTTAAACTTTAATATAAAAGTAGGATTATATTCATCTAAATCTTCTTCTATACAAAATCCTTCTTCTACAAACTTACTTTGATCAAATAAATCATATATTGCTGAGTATTCCCATTCTTCAACATCTTTATTAGTATCAAAATACAAATTAACCTCATTATCAAGAACAAATAATTTTTTAACAAATAAAGCTCCTTCATTCACTTCGAAACTTCCAAGTTCTTTTGTTATATATCCTGATTCCTTATCTTTCTCCATTAATACTAAGCTTGAAAAATCCATTAAATTCATCCTTTCAACGTTTTTTAATTATTTCTATTTTATATTATAGAATTTATAAAGTATTTTAGGCAATAGTGTCAGGATTTTTGTGTTTATTATCAGGAAAAATTATGTTAATATCATTTTATCAAATCTTCTGGAGGATATAATTTATGTATAACAATTTAAATTCCTACAAAAGAAAAAAATCACAACTTTATAAAACTAAATTTAAAAAACGCAAACAAAAATTTATAATAGCACTTCTATTTTTATCATTTATCATATTTTCATTTTTAACTTATAAAATATATAGACAAATTAGATGCAAAGACTTGCAATATGCAGTAGAATACACACTTACTTCTGGTAATTCTGAAAACAGACTACTTAGAGTTCAACACATAACTTTAAAATATAATGATAATAAAACTGTCATTGTAGAAGTTTCTGGACTTAGTAAAAAAGCTCCTCATAAAGAAACTACTATTACAGGCACATTCAAAAAGAATTCTTTTAATTTTTGGAATCTAGAGGATGCCGTGAAATCTTAAAGTTGCAAATAATTTGCAACTAAGTATATAATAAAGTTAGTATTTTTTTAGGAGTTGGTTAAGTGATAAAAATTTCAGATTTGAATTTTAGATATGATAAATCTTCATCTTTTATATTAAAAAACATAAACTTACATATTCCAAAAGGTGTATATTTATCTGTTATAGGTGAAAACGGAAGTTGCAAAACAACACTAATTAAACTTATTTTAGGATTGTTATCGCCAGTTTCTGGTTCTATTGACTTACATGCATCAAATATTTCATATGTACCTCAAAGAGTAGAAACTTTTAATTCAGAATTTCCTATTACAGTATATGAAATTTTGAAAACTCATGCTAAAGCTCTTCATCTTGATGTAAAATCATCTGTTAAAGATGCATTACAAAAAGTTAATATGGAAAATTTCAAAAACAGTCTTATAGGTAATCTCTCAGGAGGACAACAACAAAGAATATTTATCGCAAGAGCTCTTATGGGAAATCCCGATTTAATCGTATTAGATGAACCATCAACTGGTGTAGATATTAAAAATCAAAGAGAAATATACTCTCTATTAAGTTCATTTAATAAACAACATAATACTACTATAATTTCTATAGAACATAATATAGAAAATGCTTTAAATTACTCTACACATATTTTAAAAGTTAAAGATGGCCGTATCACTCTAAATACGGTTGACGATTTTAAAGAAAATATACATTTGGAAGGTGCATAAAATGTTTCAATATGAATTTATGACCAATGCAGTTTTAGCTGGTCTTATTATATCTATCCTATGTCCAATCATAGGATTATTTATTGTGTTAAGGCGTAATTCAATGCTTGGAGATACGCTTTCACACTCATCATTTGCTGGTGTTGCCATTGGTTTAGTACTAGGAATCAACCCAATATTTTCATCATTTATTTTTACTACTATATGTGCTGTAATTATCGAACTACTTAGAAATTACTTCAAAAAATATGCAGAACTTGTTATGTCCATAGTATTAACACTAAGTCTTGGAATTGCAATTATATTAATTAGTTCTGGAAAGACTACTGCTAAAGTTAATTCTATTTTATTTGGAAGTATTCTTACAGTATCAAGAGAAGATTTAATTATTATACTAATTGTAGGAGCTATTTGCTTAGCACTTCTTGCTTTAATATACAATAAGCTAATTTATGTAATTTTTGATGAAGATGGAGCAAAAATTGCTGGAATCCACATAAAATTCATCAATTATTTATTTAATATTTTAGTAGCTGCAACTATTTCATTATCAATTCAGATAATGGGTATATTAGTAGTTTCATCTATAATTGTAGTTCCTGTAGCTACATCAATGCAACTTAGAAAAAGCTTTAATAAAACTTTATTATTTTCAGTTATCTTCGGCGTTATGGATATTATGTTTGGATTAATATTATCATATTACTTTAATACTGCTCCAGGAGGTACTATAGCAGTCACTTCAGTAATTATACTTATACTTACTCTTATTTTTAAGAACAAAATATTCTCATAAAATAAAAAAAGAACCATTCTAAAATGAAGGGTTCTTTTTTAACTTTTCCCATTATGTCTACATTGCTCGCAGACACCTTTCATTATTAAATTATGCTCTGTCAACCTAAAACCAGTTTCAGTTTCAACAATTTCTTCTACCTGCTTCATTGGGCATGGTACTTCTACCTGCTTATGACATACACTACATTGCAACATATGTTTATGTTCTTTTCCTTTTAACTTATAAGAAGAAATTCCATCATTACCTATAAATTTATCAACCATTCCTCTTTGTTCAAACATTTCAAGAGCTCTATATACTGTACTCAAATTAATAGTAACACCTTTTTCTTTACATTCTTTCAGTATAACTTCTGCCCCTAAACTCTTATTAGCTTCTTTTAAAATTTCTAAAATAATTCTTCTTCCTTTTGTAACTTTTAAATTATTATTTTTCAGTATTTCTTCAAAACTCATGATACCACCTACATAAATTCTTATAGAATATTTATATTATAGCACACTACAGACGCTATACTTTAAAAAAATATCATCTTTATGGAAAAAATTAATAAGGCTATACCTCCTAAAAAATCTGCATATTTTTGAACGAAATTAATTTTCCTTATATATCTACATATATAAAATGCAATTGTACACATAAGCAAAGTTATAAGTCCTATAAATATAGAATCTACTAATAACAAAATAAATGATGAAATAAAATTTAATGTTGTAAAGCCAACAACAATAGCATCTATACTTACAGATATTCCCAATATTAATATCATAGAATTTCTATTTAAAATAGAATTTTCTCTATTTTTCATTCCATCTATTATCATAAACAGACCAATTATTCCTACCGCTACCCCCCCAACTGTGTTAGATATGGGAATTACATAAGTAGTAACATACTTTCCCAAAGCCCCTCCTATAAAAATCATTAAAAATTGAAAAAATGCAAATGATAATATATATAATATTTTTTGTTTTCTTTTTATACCATAAGTAACTCCAACACTTAAAGATACTCCAAAAGCATCCATAGCTAATGCAACTCCGATAAAAAATAATTCTAAAACCTGCATAAATCCCACCCTCATAAAATTATTTGGATATTAAAACGTATTCTTATATATATATGCGTATTTTTAACACTTTATTATTCCTCATTTTTGTTGTATAGTATTAAATAGAGTAGATAGTTTGTTTAAATTGTATATCACATTTAAACATTTTTTATAAATTAATGTATTTAAAGGAGTCAAATATGGCAAATTGTATAGTAGCTCAATCAGGTGGACCTACATCTGTAATCAATTCAAGTGTAGTTGGATTATTAAAAGCAAATAAAGAATTTAAAAAATATGATAAAGTTTATGGTGGATTAAATGGTATTGAAGGAATTCTAAATGAAAATATAATTGATTTATCAGAAATTCCAGATTCGGATATTGATACATTTTTATATACCCCTTCATCTGGACTTGGATCTTGTAGATATAAAATGAAATGTTCAGACACTTCTACTGAAGAATACGATAAATTATTACATATATTAAATAAATTAGATATAAAAACTTTTTTCTACATAGGCGGAAATGACTCAATGGATACTACTGCTAAACTTGGCAAGTATGCAAAAGAAAATAATCTTGATATTAATTTTATAGGTATTCCAAAAACTATAGATAATGATTTAATGTATACTGATCACACTCCTGGATTTGGAAGTGCCGCTAAGTTTATAGCAACAACAACTTTAGAAGCATATTTAGATTCATCTGTTTATATTAACAATGGAATATTTATAGTTGAAACTATGGGAAGAGATGCTGGATGGCTTGCTGCTTCTTCTTGTATGGCAACATATCAAGGAAAACCAGTTGCCGATTTTATATATTTACCTGAAACAGCTTTTGATTTAGAAGATTTTCTAAGAGATGTAAAAGCTAAATTTATAGAACAAAATCAAGTATTTATCGTTGTTTCTGAAGGAATCCGTGATAAAAACGGAACTTTTATAACTGAAATGGAATCTTCAGCACAAGATAAATTTGGCCATGCTCAATTAGGTGGTGTTGGTCAATTCTTAAAACAAGCAATTATTGATGCTGGAATAACTTCAAGAGTTAAATCTCTTGAACTTGGAATACTTCAAAGATGTGCAATGCATTGTGCATCAAATGTTGATATAACAGAAGCTTATACAGCTGGTTATAAGGCTTTACAACTAGCATCTGATGAATATAATGGTTGTATGATTGCTTTTAATAGAGAATCAAATTCTCCATATAAAATATCATATAATTTTGTCGAAGCTTCAAAGGTAGCAAATAATGTTAAATACTTCCCTGTAGAATGGATTAATTCTTCAAATAATCATGTTACAGAAGAAGCTTATGAATATTTTAAACCTTTATTAGAAGGAGTTCCTACTTTATTCACTTATGATAATGTTCCTAAGTATAAAGTATTTACTAAATAACCACTTATATTATATATAACCACAATGATAATTACCAAAAAGAGAGGCGTAGATTTACTCTACGTCCTCTTTTATTTCTTCATATTCATATAAAAAAGCAGGAAGAATTTTTTGTGCTATATAAGACCATATAATTTCTACAAGTATTATATATACAAAATTTATTGGTAATAACAAAAAAACAAGGAAGAACATTATAAATACTGACATTACTAATGCTCTGCTAATTGTAGTTGCAACTAAATATCTACCACAATTAGGACATATTATTTTTTTGCTAGAATCCTGTTTTAATACATCTATAACATCTATTCTATATCTACATCTTTCACAATGTCTATTCACTACCGACTTCCCCAAAAAATTGCTAAATATTTTTAACTATTTTTTCTATAACATCTAGAAAATATTCTACTTCTTGCACCTCATTATATACTCCAAAGCTAACTCTTATCATTCCTGGCATTCTTTCATTATCATTATTAAGAAAAGCACTTGCATCTTTTTCCGATATATTCATTAGCCTTCTACAATATGGATGTGCGCAAAACCAACCTTGTCTTACGGATATTCCATATACTTTTGATAAAATTTGTGCTAAATCCTGATAATTTAAAGATTCTATATTAAATACACCAATTCCTAATCTATCACTTCTGTTTTTTACATCGCCATAATTTATTATTTTGGGTATCGAAGTTAAACCATCTAAAAGTTTATTTCTCAAATTTTCTTCTCTCTTAGCTATTTGATCAAATCCTATTTTATCAAGTTCCTTAAGTGCCTTAGATATAGCTACTGTTCCAAAGAAATTAGGAGTTCCTGCTTCATCTCTTTCTGGAGAACTTAAATATTCTACACTATCATCCATTACTAACTCAACAGTTCCTCCACCCTCATTATCAGGCATATTATTATCAAATACTTCTTTTAAACCAATAATAGCTCCTCCACCAAAAGGTGCATATAATTTATGAGCTGAAAAAACTAAAAAATCAATTCTTTCTTCTTCACAGCTACCACTCATATCTACTTTAACATGAGGTACTAATTGAGCTCCATCAACTATAATTTTAGCATTATATTTATGAGCTATTTTTGCTATATAATGTATATCATTAATATATCCTGTTACATTAGATGCTCCTGTTACTGTAACGTATTTAACTTTTCCATTATAGGATTTAATCTTTGTTTCATATTCATCTAGCTTTATTCTTCCAAATTCATCTACTTCTATATAATCTACATTCCAACGTCTTCTCCAAGGCAAATCATTTGAATGATGTTCCATTCTTGTTGATAATATTATTTCATCTTTTTTATGACTAATAATTCTAGATAGTTTATTTATTCCATCAGTAGTATTACTTACATATATTACAGTATATTTATTTTTTTCTTTAATATTAAAAAAATCTAAAAGATAATCCTTAGATTCACGATACAATCTTGTAGTTATTTCTGATTTATAGCCTGCCCCTCTACCTATGGCTCCATAATACTCACTTAATTTTGTTATATACTCTATTACAGATTTAAAAGGTGGTGCTGTAGTTGCATTATCAAAATTGGTAAATTTCACTTTTTTCTTATCTAAAGTATAAACTTCTAAATCAATTCCAGACATCAAATCATGAATACTGTTATCCATATTATCCTCCATATACATCTCCTCCCTTATATCATATTCTAAAGATGCTTTTTGGGTTCTATAGTTATATTAAACAATATATAAACATATATATTTAAGTAACAAGATTGTACATTAAACATATATTGATAATAAATTAACTTTGGGGAGGTTACTATGAATCCGGATAAAAAATATATGGCTATGACAAGCAATAATGATAATAATAATGATACTAATGACTTAAATTTAGTACCTTTTAAATCTTCTATACCTTCTAATATGATGCCTATAGGTTGGATACCTATTTTCTCTAATAATATGTCTAATGGTAATAATCCTTATTTTCTACCATCTAATTTATTTAATCCTAACATTTCTCCATTAAACAATAATTTTAAGAATAACACTGAAAATTATCCTAGCAATGAAGATATTGATAATCTTTATTCTTATAACACTACAAATTCAAACAAAGGAAATGTAAACTCAAATACAAATCCTGAAAATATGAATTCTACAAATATTAATAACAGTGAAAATATAAGTGATGTTTTAAGAAACTATATAGCTGATTTAGATGAAGATGTTGATTTATGCCGACACTGTCTAGATAAGCGTATAGATAAAATTTATAGAAAAATCGAACAAAAAGATCCTGAAATTATTTCTATACTTGTACAAAACTATAAAATCCCACGCCCTATTGCAAAAACAATAATTAGAAAAATAATTAAATTATCTCTACACTATTGCAAGAAAGCTGGTGACTAATAGGTGTTTTTATTTAGGGATTCCCTTCCTAATATGAAAAGTAAAATAAGAATTCTTCATGCAGCTGCTGGTGCGCAAGCAATTGATATTTATGTTGATGGCAAATTACAATTTTCTAATTTTAATTTTGCAAAAGTCACACCATACACAAATATTACACCTGGAAAGCATGAATTTAAAATATTTGAAGCAGGTAAAACTTCAAATCCTTTGTTTATTAATACTTATGAAATAATACCCAATGAAATTGTAACATTAAGCATTGTTTTTCTAGAAAACAATCTTACTATTTTTACTTTAAAAGATAATCCTACAAATAATAGTGTAAATATTTCTTTTGTCAGATTTATCAATCTTTGTCCAAATTCACCACTATTTACTCTATCTTTACCTGATGGAAATGCTTTATTTAAAGGTGTGGAATATTTAGAAACTACAGGTTTCTATCCTTTATCTCCTGGACTTTATAATTTTATTGTAACTGCAACAAATGATTCTTTTTTCAAAAAATATATTAGCAATATTCAATTAAACGAAAATTCTGACCATACTATATTTATACTTGGTCTTGTTAATGAAAAACCTGAACTTGGATTCTTAATTACTGATGATAACATATAAGTAATTTAAAAAAGCTGTATCTAAATGTATTTCAACCATGAACAGACCCCTGTCAAGTAGACAGGCAAAATAAATAAAATTTTTGAGAAAATGCGATCTTAATTAGGGTCGCATTTTCTATTCGATTTTTCTCTTTTTTCTAATAGCATAGCCTTGTATGCTAAAATACGTTTATTTT
>SVCK01000126.1 GCA_015058375.1 Clostridium sp. | reverse complement strand
TCATCCATTTCAGCCTCTAATATATTTTCTAAAACATCTTTAACAAGCCTTTGAACTAAACCGTTCTTTCCTAAAACATCATCAATTGTTTTACATTTTTTCACTTCTTCATTGTAATCAAAATTGGTATTATTTTTTCTTATCATAAAAATTTCTCCTTAAAACTATAAGAATATTATTCCAAATATACCAACTGAATATATAAAAAAGACAGTAGGTAGATTTGGATTTACACAAATCTACTTACTGTCCCTAAAAAAAGTTTAATAATATTGATGATGGATTAAATATTATTAATTCAATGATTACAGGTAGATGCTTAAATGAAAAATATTTGGAAGATATAAGGCAAGAAGTTATAAGTGAGTGTAATGATTTTAAAAGTAGAAATTATGTTCAAAGCCAAATTTTAGAGTTCATTACAGATGGTGATTTCAAATATATGCCGATGGGATCAAGTAATAGTATAAGAGAAATTCAATATGAGGATTTATTAAAATTTCAAAGGAATTACTTTAGACCTGAGAATTTAGCTATAATAGTCATAGGTGATGTTAATTTAGAGCATACAGAGAAGAAGATAAAAGAGAAATTCGCTTTTAAGAATAAAGTTAATATAGATAAGAATGATGCAACATACAATATGGAAGTTTATCAAGATAACAGAGTTAAAACTATTGTTAACTATGAAAAGGAAAATGTTGTAAAGGTATATTATAGATTTAATTATAATACAAACACAATAAAAAATAGATTAATAATGTACTTCGTAGATGCTATGTTAAAACAATATCTAGAGAAGGAAATGTTGAATAATAAACTGAAATTATCAGAAGTTATGTGTTTACGAAAAATGAATGTGTATAGATATAATTATTACATGATAATATTCAAATTTGAAGACTCAATTAATGAAGATTTTGAAGATACATATTCAAATATTATAAACAAACTTTTAAAATATGAAATAGAAGAAAGGGAATTTGATAAACAGAAAAATGAATTATTAGACATAATAAAAATTATACATGAAGATAATGAGGCACAAAATACTGAAGAAGTTAGTATAGAATATATAAATAACTTTTTTGAAGAAGAATCTGTAATGATGATAAAAAAAGATTATAATTTAATATTAAGTGAGTTAGAGTATGTTAATTATGAGCATATAAATGATTTAATAAAACAAATAGTAAAAGGTTGTTTTAGAATGGTAAAATTATTAACTGAGTAAATATAGTTTTATTTGAAAATGAAGTGATATATGTAGAGTAAGTAAAAGTATAACATTATATTAATTGTAGATAAATTATAGGTTATAATATAGTCATAACAAATAGTAATAAGTGAAAAGGATGAAAAATATGCAGTTACCTATTGAATTGAAATTGGCAATAGAAAATGAGATACATAATGTTAAATATGGTGATTTAAAAGAAATTTCAGAGTCAATTACTTCTAAGTATAAGAATGAAAGCGGACAGGGTAGGCGTTTGATTCAAAAGGATGAAGAAGCAATTACTTATTCTGTAGTAAGGATGCCTGCGACTTATGGAGCTGTTTATTCGGCACTTAATCATACTTTGAATTTATATGAAAATAAGATAAATACTTTATTAGATGTAGGAGCAGGAACAGGTGCAGCAACTTGGGCTGTAGATTCTTTAATTGAGCTAGATAAAGTAACTTGTCTTGAAAGAGAAGATGCTATGCGTAATATTGGAAAGAGAATAATGAATTCATCAGAATCAGAAGCATTATGCAATTCTGAGTGGAAGGAATTTGATCTTACTAAAGGTGAAATTGAAGATAAAGCTGATCTTGTTGTGGCATCTTATGTTTTAAATGAGCTTAGTGATGAAGAAAGAATAAAAGCTGTTGATAAGCTTTGGAATTCTACAGAGAAAGTGTTATTAATTTTAGAACCGGGAACACAAATTGGTTTTTCTAATCTAAAAAAGATAAGAGAACACCTTATTAAAAAGGGTTCTTACATAATAGCACCATGTTCGCATGAAAATAAATGTGAGATAGACAGTTGGTGTCATTTTACTTGTAGGGTAGAGAGAAGTAAAATACATAGAGAAACTAAAAGAGGCGAGGTACCTTATGAGGATGAAAAGTTTGCATATTTAGCAGTATCAAGAGAAGAATCTGTTAAAGCAGATATGAGAATTTTAAGACATCCTATTATAAAAAAAGGTAGAGTAGCTATTGAAGTATGCAGTAATGAAGGAATAAAGAATTTTGAAGTATATAAAAGGGATAAGGAACTCTATAAACAGGCACGTAAAGCAAATTGGGGAGATGAATTATCACTAAAATAAATTTTTTTGTTAATTTGAAGTTGTAACATATGTTACAGCTTTATTTTTTTTGTATATATATAATGTGCTTGTAGATTTGAAACAGTAAAGGAGAGAGTTTAATGGATAATAAGATGTTTTGTTTTCAATGTCAAGAAGCAGCAGGGTGTACTGGATGTACTCAATTTGGAGTGTGCGGTAAGAGTCCTACTTTAGCAAGAATGCAAGATTTATTAATATATGCAACAAAATGTTTATCACAAGTTACTACAAGATTAAGAGAAGAAGGACAAACTGTTTCTCATGAAATAAATAACTATATAACTATTAATCTTTTTACAACAATTACAAATGCAAATTTTGATGATGAGATATTCTACGAAAGAGTTAAAGAAACTTTAAGAATTAAAAATGAATTAATTACTAAGTTAAACAATAAAGAATTAAATTTCTTTGATTTAGTTTTAGATGAAAAATCGACTGAGATTGGAGTATTAGCAACTAAGAATGAAGATATTAGAAGCTTAAGAGAACTTATAACATATGGATTGAAAGGTATGTCAGCATATCTTAAACATGCAAATGAATTAAATTACGATAGTGAGGAAGTTAATGCATTTATGCAAAAAACTTTAGCTAATCTTTTAGATGATTCTATCACATTAGAACAATTAATATCGTTAACTTTAGAAGTTGGTAAAGTTGGAGTTGAATGTATGGCATTATTAGATAAAGCTAATACTGAAAGTTATGGTGACCCAGAATTAACCAATGTTAATATTGGCGTTAGAACTAATCCAGCAATTTTAGTTTCAGGGCACGATTTAAGGGATTTAGAACAATTATTAATTCAAACAGAAGGTACTGGAGTTGATGTATATACTCATTCAGAAATGTTACCTGCGCATTATTATCCACAATTAAAAAAGTATAAACACTTAGTAGGTAATTACGGTAATGCATGGTGGAAACAAAAAGAAGAATTTGAAGCTTTTAATGGACCAATTTTGATGACAACAAACTGTATAGTTCCTCCAACATCAAAAGAAACTTATAAAGAAAGAATGTTTACAACAGGTGCATCAGGATTTCCAGGATGTAAGCATATAGAAAAAGACAAAAATGGACACAAAGACTTTTCAGAAATAATTGAATTAGCTAAGAAGTGTAAATCTCCAACTGAGATTGAAACAGGACAAATTGTAGGGGGATTTGCTCATGCTCAAGTATTTGCTTTAGCTGATAAAATTGTTGAAGCTGTTAAGACAGGAGCTATAAAAAAATTCTTTGTAATGGCTGGATGTGATGGTAGGGCAAAATCAAGAAACTATTATACAGACTTTGCTAAAGCACTTCCAAAAGATACTGTTATATTAACAGCAGGATGTGCTAAATATAAATACAATAAATTGAATCTTGGAGATATTGATGGAGTTCCAAGAGTTTTAGATGCAGGACAATGTAATGACTCTTATTCATTAGTGCTTATAGCATTAAAGCTTAAAGAAGTATTTGAATTGGAAGATATTAATGAATTACCAATAGCATTCAATATAGCTTGGTACGAACAAAAAGCTGTTATAGTATTATTATCATTACTATACTTAGGTGTTAAGAATATTCATTTAGGGCCAACACTTCCAGCGTTCCTTTCACCAAACGTTGCTAAAGTTTTAATTGAAAACTTTGGTATCTGTGGAATAACTAATGTTGAAGATGACTTAAAAATGTTCATGGAAACATAAAATAACTAATTTGATAAATTTTAGACTGTCGACAACTAACTTTGTTTTCGTAGTTAGTTGTCTATTTTTATGTTAAAATACGAATAAGTAATATAAGGTAGTGTTTTATTATGATGGGAATTAAAAAGAGATTTTATTTAATTAGTAATTATAGTAGATAAATATAAAGGGAGGAATGACTATGGATAAGAAGAACTTAAGTGAAGAGTCAAATACTGATTTGAAGAATAAATGTAGTTTTATAAAAACAAAAAGAATATATATAAGTATGATGTCAATTTATGAGTTAGCTGATAAATTATTTGGCTCAACTTATATTGCATTTATGCGTTCTAAAAATATTTCAATTAATACAATTTCAACATTATTTAGTATTAAACAATTGCTTTTAGCAATATTTGATTATCCTACAGGAACTATTTCTGATAAGTATGGGAGAAAAAAAGTAGCTTCATTAGGATTTATAGTTTGGGGATTAAGTATTGTTATATTCTCTAATGCTAATAATTTTATTACATTTCTTCCTTCTATGGTATTTATGGCTTTAGGACTAGCATTAATATCGGGGGCACCTTCAGCATGGCTTATTGATCATATGATAAAAAATGATGTATATGATAAGAAAAGTGAAATTTTACCTAAAATTCAGACCTTTATAACGAGGAGGATCTATTTTAGCTTCAATACTTTCGTTTGCATTAATTAATGTCTCTGATAAATTTCCAATATTAATTGCAGGACTAATATCTATAGCTGCGGGTATATTTTGATTATTACTAGGTGAAGATAATTATGGAAAAATAGAAGGCGAAAGTTTACTGGATGCTTTACATAATTGTGCTGTAGATTTTTTTAAACAATCAAAATTAATAGTTTTAACATGTCAGACCATTACTTACATCAATTTTAGGATTTTTAATAGCTATAGTAGGATTTGGAGTTCTGTTTATTAATCACAGTAATTTAATAGCTTTTATTTTAGGAGCATGCTTAATTGAATTTGGTTTTGGAATAGAGCAGTCAGCTACTTCAACATGGATGTGTGACTATATAAAAAGTGAAATTAGGACAACTTATAACTCTATTTTTAGTACAATTCAAGCGATAAGTGGTTTCATTATAACTAACATACTCGGAATTACTGTTGAAATATATGGAATAGATAAAGGTTGGATAATAGCTATTATAGCTATTGTTATAACTATATTTATTTTAATATATTTTAAGAAAAAATATAGTCATGAAAAAGTGATATAGCTTTTAAATATCTTTATAGAGGCTTTTATGTATATGGAATTAAATTCTGGAATTATTTTGAATTTGCAAATACAAAAAAATAGAATGCATATTTTGATGAAATTTGTTGTATCGAGTGCTATAATTATGTTTTGTCATGATATATAAATAAATGGAGGTCAAAATATTATGAAATACATAAAACAGTTTGTAATTATAATTATGATTTCTTTTATAGGAGAACTGTTAAATAAAATAATACCACTTTCTATTCCAGCAAGTATTTATGGTTTAGTTATTATGCTTACAGCATTGATAACTAAGGTTATTCCATTATCATCTATTAAGGAAACAGGAAAATTTTTGGTAGAGATTATGCCTTTGATGTTTATTCCAGCAGCAGTTGGGCTTTTGGATTTATGGGATGTTTTAAGACCTATGTTTATTCCGGTTGCAATTATAACAATTATGTCAACTATTATTGTTATGGTGGTTACAGGAAGAATAACTCAAAGAGTAATAGGTGTAGACAGTACTGAGGAGGCTGAATAATATGAAAGATATGTTGCAAAATTCTGTTTTTTTTGGAGTTATGATAAGTGTATTTACATATTTAATTGGGGTAAAGTTAAAACAAAGATTTAAGCTTGCAATTTTAAATCCATTACTTATTTCAATTGTTTTAACTTCGATAATTTTATTATCTTTAAACATAAGTTATGAAAGTTATAATTCTGGTGCCAAGTATTTGAGTTATCTTCTTACTCCAGCAACAGTTTGCTTAGCAATTTCTCTATATGAGCAAATTGAACTTTTAAAGAATAATTGGAAGGCTGTTATAGTTGGAATTGTTTCAGGTGTTTTAACAAGTTTAACATGCATATTAGTAATGTGTTTTGTATTTAAAATGGGACATGCTGAATATGTAACTCTTTTGCCTAAATCAATTACTACAGCTATTGGAATTGGTGTGTCTGAAGAACTAGGAGGATATTCTACAATTACAGCTTCAGTTATTATAATAACAGGTATATTAGGAAATATGATGGCTGAAGGAGTGTGTAAGATATTTAGAATTAAACATCCTATTGCAAAGGGTATAGCTATAGGAACTGCTTCCCATGCCATAGGAACAGCAAAAGCTATGGAACTTGGAGAAATTGAAGGGGCTATGAGTAGTCTTTCAATTGCAGTATCAGGACTTTTAACAGTTGTAGGAGCTTCTGTTTTTGCTCAATTTTTATAAAAATTGTATTTAAAAATATAAAGTTAATAGCTTGTAAAAATAAAGCGACCATATCAGTTTTCATCAAACTGGTATGGTCGTTTTACTATAAACCTAAATCTTCTAATATTTGTTCTGGAGTAAGATGATTTTCTTTTAAGATATCTTCAGTTTTATATCTATCAATAAATTCTTTCTTAAGTCCGTAGTTATATACTTTTAAATTTGTTGCACCATAGAAACGAGCAATTTTTTCACCAAATCCACCATCTAAAACACCATCTTCTAAAGTAACAATTTGAGTATGGTTAGCTTTTAGGCTTTCTAGAATTTCTACATCAAGTCCTGTTATGTAACGAGGATTAATTAATGTTGGAGCAGTACCTGTCTTTTCTTCAATTGCTTTTGCAACAGACTCTCCAAGTTGATAGAAGTCTCCAAGGGCTATGATGGCAATTTTGCTTCCTTCTTGAGTAACTTTATAAGTATTTAAATTGCTGTAGTCTGTATCAAAAGTTTCTTTTGTATGAATAACTCCGTTGCAAGGAATACGTATAGCAACTGGGTATTTATTTTGTTCTATACTCCAATCAAGCATTGCAAAGTATTCTTCACAATTAGTAGGAGCAAGATATACTAGTTCAGGAATGTTTGACATCATAGGAATATCAAATATACCTAAATGAGTGATATCATTCATACCATATACTGAAGCTGTGTTAACTAAAAGTGTTGCTGCATTTTTATTTATACATAAATCTTGTGAAATTTGATCATAAGTTCTTTGCATAAAACTTGAGTGAGTTGCAAATATAGGCTTTCCACCATTCTTGGCAATACCTGAAGCAAGAGCAACTGCATGTTCTTCAGCAATTCCAACATCTATAAATTGTTTGCCAGCTTCTTTACGTTTGTCTTCTGTAAATCCTATATTAGTAGGAACACCGGCAGTAATTGTTGTAACTGTAGGATCATCTTTCATTTTCTTTAATAAGTATTCACATGTTAGATTTCCATAGTTTTCTCCATCAAAACTAACTGTAGATTTTCCTGTTTCCTTATCAAAAGGCATGCACCAATGCCAATCTTCTTTATTATTTTCAGCAATTTTGTAACCTTTACCTTTTTGAGTATTAATATGAACAACGATTGGATGGTTAATATCTTTAATAGATTCAAAGGTTGAAATTAATTTTTCTATATTATTACCTTCATTTAAATATATATAATCTAATCCCATAGCCTTAAATAGGTTGCATTCACATTTTCCATTACTTTCACGTAATGCTTTTAAATTTTTATATAAACCACCATGGTTTTCAGCAATAGACATATCGTTATCATTTACAATAATAATAAAATTGCTATCTAATTCTCCAGCATAGTCTAGCCCTTCTAAAGCTTCACCACCACTTAGAGAACCATCTCCAATAACAGCTATAATATTTTCTTTATCTCCCTTTAAATCTCTTGCTTTAGCAAGTCCAGATGCAAGACTTACTGAAGTAGAAGTATGTCCTACATTAAAAAAGTCGTGATTGCTTTCTTCAGGATTTGTGTATCCAGAGATATCATGAAAATGCTCATCAAGTATATAGGCATCTTTTCTGCCAGTAAGTATTTTATGAGTGTAGCTTTGATGTGATACATCGTATACTATTTTGTCTATAGGTGAATTAAATACATAATGTAGTGCAATAGTTGCTTCTACCATACCAAAGTTTGGACCAAAGTGACCACCACATTTGCTTAAACGATTCATTAGAGCTTCACGTATTTCTTGTGCTAATATATTTAATTTTTCTATATTTAATTTTTTTATATCTTCTGGTTTAGTAATTTGTTTTAAGTACATAAAAAAACTCCTTCTTATATAATAATTGAATATTGCTTATTTTAGTAAACTAAAAGCTTATTATAATTATACAGGCTGGAGTTAACTTTAAGTCAAGGGGGATTATTTTGAGAATATAATTAATTCTTAAAAAATTGCATTTAATATGTTTGTTTTTGTTGAAAAAAAGTACAAAAATATTTATAATAGATAGCATGCTATCTTTTAATTGGGAGGTTATTTTTTGAAGTCTAAATTTGATAATTTGAAACATAATACACGACTAATAAAATACATAAATCATGCTCTCATAAATGAAAGAAATAAAAATCTTATGAAATTTGGGATAACAGCAGTACAGGAAGATGTGCTTATTTTTTTGTGGAGTAATATGGACAAAGATATCATATACCAAAAAGATATAGAAGCACATTTAAAGTTAAAAACTCCAACAGTTACTGGTATTTTAAAAAGGCTTGAAGAGAAAAATATGATTATAAGATATCAAGATAAAAAAGATGCTAGATGTACTTGTCATAAGATAACTGAAAAAGGATTGTCTATTATAGAGCATTCATTTATTCAGGGAGTAACAGAAGTAGAAGAAAAAATGATAAGAGGAATGTCAGAAGAGGAGCAAAATAACCTAAATATTTTATTAAAAAAGGTACTAAAAAATATTGAAAATTAGAGTGGAGAGGTGAAACAAATGATAAAAAAATTGTATCCTTATATGAAGAAATATAATAAGGAATTAATATTAGCTATTATGTGTGCCGCATTTGAAGCTGTATTTGAATTGTTGATACCGCTTATAATGGCAAAGATAGTTGATGTTGGAATTAGTAATAGTGACATATTATATACTATTAAGTTAGGTGTACTTATGGTATTTCTTGCACTAATATCTTTATCACTAGGTCTTGGAGCAGCTAGATTTGCAGCAGTTGCAGGGCAAGGATTAGGTGCAGAAATAAGAGAAGCTGAATATAAAAAAATTCAAACATATTCTTTTAAGAACATAGAAAAGTTTAGTACAGCATCTTTAGTAACTCGTTTGACTACAGATGTAACTGCAATACAAAATGCTGTGACTTTAGCAATTAAATTATTAGTAAGAGCACCTATGATGCTTGTTTGTGCTTATGTTCTATCTGTATTTATAAGTCCAAAATTATCTCTTATTTTCTTAGTTTCAATGCCTGTATTGGTAATTGCAATTTCTTTAATTATAAAAAATGCAAAACCTAAATTTGAATCTATGCAAAAGAAAATTGATAACATAAATACTGTTGTTCAAGAAAACTTAATTGGTGTGCGTGTTGTTAAATCATTTGTAAGAGCTAAAAAGGAAAAAGAAAAGTTTAATAAGAGCAATACTGAATTATTTAATATGTCTGAAAATGCTTTTGGATTAGTAGTATTAAATTTACCAATTATGCAAGGCGTAATATTTTCTAGTATTATAGCTATTCTTTGGTTTGGTGGAAATATGGTTAATGCAGGAACTTTAACCGTAGGTGAACTTACAAGTTTCTTTACATATTCATTTCAAATATTAATATCACTAATGATGATTTCAATGGTTTTAATGATGATTTCAAGATCAGTTGCTTCAGCTGAACGTATAATAGAAGTTTTAGAAGAAGAGCCTGATATAGTAGATCCTATAAATCCAGTTATAAAAGTTGATAATGGTGATATAGAATTTAGAAATGTTGATTTTAAATATGAAGATGATAGTGATGAACTTAATCTTTCAAATATTAACTTAAAAATAAAATCTGGACAAACTGTGGGTATTATTGGTGGAACAGGTTCAGCTAAAACAAGTTTAGTTCAACTTATACCAAGATTGTATGATGTATGCAATGGAGAAGTTTTAGTTGGTGGAGTTAATGTTAAGAATTACAAAATAGAAACTTTACGTAATGAAGTTGCTATGGTTCTTCAAAAGAATACTTTATTTTCTGGAACTATTAAAGAAAACCTTAAATGGGGTAATGAACATGCAACAGATGAACAAATTGAAGCAGCTTGTAAAGCAGCATGTGTAGATGAATTTATCGACAGATTACCTGGGAAATACGACATGGTTCTTGATCAAGGTGGTGTTAATGTATCAGGTGGTCAAAAGCAAAGATTATGTATTGCAAGAGCTATTTTAAAGCAACCTAAAGTTTTAATTTTAGATGATAGTACAAGTGCTGTAGATACTGCAACAGATGCTAAAATTAGAAAAGCTTTTTCAGAGGATTTAAAGGATACAACTAAAATAATTATTGCTCAAAGAGTAGTATCTGTATGTGAAGCAGATTTAATTGTAGTTATGGATGATGGTAAGATATCAGCGATTGGAACACATGATGAATTAATGGAAACTAGTGACATATACAAGGATGTTTATAATTCTCAACAGAAGGGAGCTGGTTTTGATGAGTAAGCAAAAGAAAAAGGGCCCTAAGAACTTAGGAAAAACTTTTTTTAGATTAATAAAATATTTAACAAGATATAAATTTTTACTTGCTTTAGTAATTCTATTTATAGTAATTAGTTCAGTATCAATGGTATCTGGTTCGTATTTATTAAAGCCTTTAATAAATAATTACATATTGCCTGGAGATTTTGTCGGTGTAGTTAAAATGTTGACATTATTAGGAATTGTATTCGGATTGGGAGCATTAGCTTCTTATGGATATTCAAGAATTATGGTACATATTGCTCAAGAATCAATTAGAGATATAAGAAAAGAGTTATTTGATAAGATGCAGACTCTTCCTGTAAGTTATTTTGATTGGAATAATCATGGAGATTTAATGAGTCTTTATACTAATGATATTGATAATATAAATGAAGCTCTTAATAATAGTATTACTAATATAATAGCTTCTTCATTAACATTTATTTCAACACTTGTAATGATGTTTGTATTGAGTCCTATACTTGGAGCACTAACTGTTTGTGGTCTTTTGGCAATGGTGTTTTTAACAAAAAAATTAGGTGCAAAAAGTAAATATTATTTTGGTCTTCAACAGAAGAATATAGGAAAAGTAAATGGATATGTAGAAGAAATGATGGAAGGGCAAAAGGTTATTAAAGTATTTTGCCATGAAGAAAAATCTATTGAAGATTTTAAAAAGCACAATGAAGAATTAAGATTGGCTTCAACAGGAGCACAAACTTTTGCTGGTATGATAATGCCTGCGTTTGGAAATTTATCGCATATTAATTATGCAATTAGTTGCTGTATTGGAGGAATTTTAACTATATCAGGCGTTTTAGATATTGGTACATTAGTATCTTATCTTCAATATTCAAAACAAGTTACAAATCCTATAGCACAGGTATCTCAACAAATGAATGTTATATTAGCAGCTCTTGCTGGTGCTGAAAGAATATTTGAAGTTTTAGATAAAGATGCTGAATTAGATGAAGGAAAGATAACATTAGTATATGCTACTAAGAATTCAGAAGGAAAATTAGAAGAAAGTAATACACGCACAAATCATTGGGCTTGGAAGAAAGAAGATGGTTCTTTAATAGAGTTAAAAGGTGATGTTAAATTTAATGATGTTGTTTTTGGATATTATCCTGAAAAGACAATATTAAAGAATATTTCATTATATGCTAAGCCAGGACAAAAGATAGCTTTTGTTGGTTCAACAGGTGCTGGTAAAACAACTATCACTAATTTAATTAATAGATTTTATGAAATACAATCAGGTACTATAACTTATGATGGTCTAGATATACATGATATTAAAAAAGATGATTTAAGAAAATCACTTGGAATAGTACTTCAAGATACTCATCTTTTTACAGGAACTATTGCAGATAACATAAGATATGGTAGATTAGATGCAACTGATGAAGAAGTTATAGTTGCAGCGAAACTTGCTAATGCTGATACATTTATAAAACATCTTCCTCATGGATATAATACTGTTCTTACAGGTGATGGTGAAGGCTTATCTCAAGGTCAAAGACAATTACTTGCTATAGCTAGAGCAGCAGTTGCAAATCCACCAGTTTTAATACTTGATGAAGCTACAAGTTCTATAGATACTAGAACTGAAAAGTTAATTCAAGAAGGAATGGATAAGCTTATGGAAGATAGAACTGTTTTTGTTATTGCTCACAGACTTTCTACTATTAAGAATTCAGATGCGATTATGGTTCTTGAACAAGGTGAAATAATTGAAAGAGGAGATCACAAAGATTTAATTGAAAAGAAGGGTAGATACTATCAATTATATACAGGGAAGAAAGAATTAGACTAAGTTTTAAGAACTTATATTAAAGAAGTTAGCAAATTGATATCTATAAACAGGACACTAGAAAAAAGTGTCTAGTTTATAGGTATTTTTTTTATACTTAGGAAAGCATAAAAATTTTGAAATTACATTACATAAAAATACATTAAAGAATAATTATTGAAAAAAAGAAAAAATAAGTTATAATTTATTTAGTTACTAAACAGTATAGGAACTAAACTAAGCTTGATAGTAAAATTGGGAGGCAAAGATATGAGAAAGGGTGAAGTAATTAGTCTTCAAATTGAAAGAATAGTTCATAAGTATACTACTATAG
>SVCK01000125.1 GCA_015058375.1 Clostridium sp. | reverse complement strand
TTATATGATTAACATCCATTCACCTTCACTCCTTCAAACCCCTATGTATTGATATATCACAAAAATGGATTAATTGAGTATATTAAAAACCATCCATGTTAAATTCCATTATATGTATTTAATATCTTTTAAAGATTAACTGTACTTTTATTATATTAAAATAGAATGTTTTATTCAATATTTTTTTCTTGTTTTTATATATTTTTAGCGAATTTAATCAAATATTATCATTTTGTTGACAATTTCACAAATCAGTTTTATTAAGCTATCCAAAATATTTCAAAACCAAGTATTTTTATACTTTTACAGACATAAAAAAATATTACTGGAAAATCAAATCTCCAGTAATATTTTATAAATGAAAATTAATATTAGTAATTCATATCTATTTTTTAAAATTTATATAATATATGTTTTGTGGATCATAAAAAGATAATTCATATTTCTTTGCCATACCTTGAATCAAATCATTCACTGCTTCTGCATCATTAAATTCACAAGATAAAATTATATAACCATTTCCTTTATTCGCCTTAACCATATATGATTTTGCAGATACTTCCAAATAAAATTTCTGCAAATTTTCGCTTTCAACAACTAATTCATTGTCGCCTCTACAAAGTTTTTCATAAAGTATTTGTGCTCCCATATCATTATTTACCTTATTGCAATTCCAAACTGCACAATACCAGTCCATTACTTCACGCTCCCTGCTACTTTCCTATCAAACTTAACATCTTTATAATAAAGCTTTAATACATCTACCTGTGCTATATTTCTTTCATATTCAGGAAAATCAGTAATTAATCTATTAACACATCTTTTACAAAACTCTTTTCTTTTTACTTTATCTCTTCTCATTACATCTTTCAAACCCCAAACATGTGTAAAATAATCCTGTCTATTTTTAGAAAGTTCACTTAAAGGCATAAGTTCCTTAACCTCTAAATTCAATTTTTCTGCACACATTGAAAACATTCGTTGTTCTGCAAATACCATATTAATGAGATTATCATCACTATCTATTAAATTTTTCATAAATTTCATAGAATTTTCCGTGTAAAATTTTAAAAACTCATCATCATTTATATAAACAAACGCTGTGTTAAAAGGTTTTACTGTCCAATCAAATTTTGCATCTAAATTAAAGTTATCCTTCGTCTTAAATGCACTTTTCCCTGGATAAACATCTGACAGTTCTTCTCTATGTATAGCTGCCAAGCTACAATTTAATTTATTATAAAGCGATTTCCACACTATAAAGTCTGTATCCATCATTATACACGGTGACTGCTGCTTTTTCAAAGCCGCTATTTTACCAGCTGCCCAAAAAATCGTTGGATTAATATCTTTATTCATTGCTTTTCCAAGAGTATCATCTATTCCTAAATTCCAAATAGAATCAATTCCTATCTTCCTATAAAAATCTGCTCCAATTTCATCTGTCACCATTTTTATATTTCCATTATTTTTTTGCCATTCTAATGCTGACAACATAGTTGTTAAAATTTCAAAATCCTCTATATAATATTTTTCTGACTTTTTTAAAGCAAAAAAAGGTGCAGTCCAATTTGAATGAAATGCATCTATCATTGTTAACAGCCCCTTTTAAATAAGATTTATACCATATCCACCATAAAAATCATTATCTGTTGAAGTTAAAGATGAATAATTTTCTTTATTTTTTTCTTGAAGTATATAATTTTTTATAACTTTATACTTCTCTAATTCTTCCTTATTAAAAATTATATTTCCATCTTCCATTAACAGTGGAAATTTTTCTGTAACATTCATATAATTATCCCCTTTAAACACTACTACAAATATAATATCACTTTATGGATTTTTTTTACAAGCAATATTTGCATTTTTTAAAAAATTATGTGCAAATTTCCACTTTCACATGACTTATTATACTATAAATAGACTTTTCTTCTTGAATTTACACTATCGTGTGTTTTATTCCATCTTTTATCAAATATACATTATTTGCATTAACAATTGATTTTACTTTATGAGTAATAAAAATAACAACACTAGTTTTTGCTAATTCATTTATTATGTCTATAACTTCCTGTTCAATTCCTTCATCTAATGCTGACGTTATTTCATCAAATATATAAATATCTGATTTTCTTATGAAGACCTAGTTTTTTACATATAAATTCTATATCTTCAATAGTTATAGAATCATTATATAAGCTTAAATTTTCATATAAAGTTGTATTTAACAACTTCCTATAATTATTATTTCATTTATTATATTTCATTTATTGCATTTTTTTCAATATAAAAATCTTAAAAAATCATATTTTTTTAAATGAAACTTCTATAACTCTATTCTATTTTAAGGATTCTTTAACTTTTATAACTCTTTGGTTTTCAGATCCCCTATACTTAAGATTTAAATTTCTTTGTGCCATGATAAATCTTCCATCTATAAGCACACAACATAACCCCAAATTTCTCTTTTCTTATCATCTGCAAGTATTTCTTTATAATTATAACCAGACCAAAGCCAGATATCCTTTTCAGTTTCTTTTCTAATTCTCTGCAATAAAGATATTAATGAATCATCCATAGAATCTCCCCCTAGAAGACTTACTCCTACTTTACATAAGATATAAATTCATCTTCAGTTTCCTTAGTCCATATATTCAAAATACAAAAACAAAAGGAGAAAACCAATATAAGTCTTCTCCTTTTTGCTACAAATAACCTAATTTAAGCTTTAGGTGTATCTACCCTATTAATTCTTTTTTTCCATCCACCAGTTTTAAATCTTAATGAAAATACAACTGCCCTTATACATTCATCAGCACACATAGCAATCCATATTCCAATAAGCCCAAGTCCCATCTTAACACCTAGAATATAAGAAAATCCTACTGCAACTACCCATGCAAATACAAATGTAGTTGCTGCTGGCACATAAATATCTCCTATCGCCAAAAGGCATCTTGTCATAACAATATTTACTGCACGTCCTACTTCCAATATAAGTTCTATAAACATTATTTTCTTTCCAAGAGTAATTACTTCTATATTGTCTGTAAATATTCCAAATATAGCATCACTATTCAAATAAATCAATACTGTTATCGACAAAGAAACTAATATAGATATCCTCATAGTACTCCATACTCTTTCTTCTATTTTATCTACTCTATCTGCACCTATAAAATATCCAATAACAATTTGAGTTGCAGCTGAAAGTGAAATTGTATAAACATAAGCCACATTTGCAAGCATACTTGAATAAACCTTAGTTGCAATAACTGATGTCCCAAAAATGTTTATAAACATCAAAATAACCATTTGAGAAAAACTATAAGAAAGTTCTTCTCCTGCTGTAGGAAGCCCTATATAAAGCATTTGTTTCAAAGTTTTTTTAGGAAATGGATTTAAATACTCTAATTTTACTCTAGCATCTGTTTTCTTAATAAGAATAAAAATTACAATAATAAGTCCAATCACCTTACTAATATTAGTTGATACAGCTGCACCAACAATTCCTAGTCTAGGCATACCAAACAGACCATTAATTAAAATTGCATTACCTACTATGTTTAAAATATTCATAATAACGGAAGCTATCATAACATCATTCATAAGTTTATAACTTCTAAGAGCTGAAGCTATTGTTAAATATAAACCTTGAATTACTATAAAGGCACCTATTATTTTTATGTAGATGCAAGTTTCATCCAATATACTATCTGGCACATTAAGCATTGTAAAAATAGGTTTTGAAAATAGGATCAATACAGTACTTATTACTATACTTAAAAATACTATAAATGATAATGCAACTGTACAAACCTCTGAAATTTTCTTTCTATTTCCTGATCCAATATACTGTGAAACAAGTATTGTTGTAGCAATACACATAACATTTAAAAATATAATTACTATATTTATTATCTGGTTAGAATTTCCTATAGCTGCCACTGAGCCTTCAGAATACTGGCTTATCATAACTTGATCAACATTTCCAACTAGTAATTGTAAAAACATTTCTATAAATATTGGGATAGACATTTTAAAAACTGTTTTTGTATTATAATCTTCTACTCTCAAATCTTTTTTCTCCTTAGTTTTTTAATCTTTAAATTATATCATATTTTTATAATTATTAAAATATAGTCTCGTATAAAACAAATCCTATAACAAACTATTACAGTAATCTCTAAAAATAAATATGTTATAATCATCTTATAATTTTTTATTTTAGGAGGAGACTATGAATACCTTAACACCTATAAACACTACCGAATTCAAAAATAATGTATCTATAAGATTCAATAATATATTAGATGGATTTGATAATTATAAAAACTTTGAACTTAAAGGAAACAATATTCCGAAAGCTACAAATAATATTATAAATTTTTTAACTGAAGTTTTTGAACTAAATAATAATGAAGCTTATGTAGACTTATACTTAAACAATTTAAATAAATCTGATAAAGAAAATCTTTTAAATATATGTTGCCAATATGATAAAGAAACAATTATAAAACATATTAATTTAAATCACAATGAGCCTTATTATAAACTTAAAGATAAATCTCTAATTCCCTTTCTAACAAGACTTAATACAAAAGAAGTATTTTTTGTCACATTTTATTTTACAAAGACACCACTAACTGTATGGGGAAATTATAATATGACATTTCCTTGTTTTACAGATACAGATGAAAATCTAAATATGTATAAAAACCTTGCAAAACTTCATAATTTAGTATAGTTTTAATCAACACCTACTATCTTACTTCTATACTCCATAATAACAGTATCGCTCCATCTTCCATCACTAAGTTTAGCTATTTTTTCTCTTATGCCTACTACCCTAAAGCCACAATCCTTATGAAGCTTTATGCTCCCTACATTTTCTCTAATAATCGATGAATAAAAGCTCCATATTCCCTCTTCTTCAGATATTTTTATAACCTCTTTCATCAAAGCTTTTCCTATTCCTTCATTTCTATACTTTTCACCTATGTATATACTAACTTCAACTACACCTGAATAAACACTTCTACTTGATGTAGGACTTAATGCAACCCATCCTAAAACTTCATCTTTATTTACAGCTACAAGCCTTCCAACCTTTAGATGACCTTTATCCCATTCTTCAAAAGAAGGAGATGTAGTTTGAAAAGTAGCTATTCCTGTTCTTATACCTTGAAGATAAATTTCTCGTACACTATCCCAATGATCTTTATTCATATTAATTATTCTATATTCCATATTTGCCCCCTATTTACTTTTTTATGTAACAATTATATTACTCTTGTTATTTATAGACAATATTATGACATACAAAAAATAGCCAGCCAAAAATTTGACTGACTATTTCAAAACATATTTTAAACTAAAAATTCTAATTTCTTCTTAAGTTCATCAGTTATCTCAACTAAAGGTAATCTTACTTCTCCAGAATCTATAAGCCCCTTCTTATATAATAAATACTTAATAGGAGTAGGATTTGGTTCATTAAATAATAGTGGAATCATCTTAACTAATCCCTTCCAAGTTTCAAGAGCTTTCTTATAATCATTATTCTTTATATCGTTATAAACCCTAATAAAATCCTTAGTATTAAGATGAGCCGAAGCCATTACTGCACCTTCTCCTCCTAACAACATTGAATTATAGAAATATAAATCTTCACCAGATAATACACTAAAATTATCAGGTCTATTCATTAAAAGATCAATGGTTTTATTAAAATCTCCAGAAGCATCCTTCACACCTACAATATTTTTCTTCTCTCCTAATTTGAACAAAGTTTCATTTTCTATATTTCTTCCTGTTCTATAAGGAATATTATATAAAACTATATCAAGACTTGTGCTTTCAGATATAGCATTGAAATGTTCATAAATTCCTCTTTGATCAGGTCTATTATAATATGGACTTACTGAAAGAATTCCATCAACTCCATGCTTTTCAACTGATTTCAACTTTTCTATAACAGCCTTAGTATTATTTCCTCCAACACCTGGAAAAACATATACTTTACCCTTACATACTTCAACAGTCTTATCCAATACCTTATCATACTCTAAATCTGTTAAAGTTGGTGTTTCTCCTGTTGTTGCAAGAGGCATAATTCCTGTAATCCCTTCAGCAATATAATGATTTAATAATCTTTCATAAGACTTTAAATCTACCTCTCCATTTTTAAATGGCGTTACTATAGGCAACCATAATCCTTCTACTTTCATTTTTTCTTACCTCCATCTATATACAGGCAAGGGCATATGTCGCAAAAATTTAATCCACCATAATTTTATGGTGGACCAATTTTTCATAAACACTTAAATATCTTTAAAAATTGTAGCCCTCCACTTTACGTGACAGTTATACATATATTTTATGTATACCCAGGATAAATCTTTTGCATAAAGTTTTTATCCTTCGGCTATCATACCTTTCACCTATTCTTTAAAACACGTGCCCGCTTAAATAGGTTACTCTTTATAAATAGCGCCTCTACCTTTTTACTAATTTTCTTATTTCATTTTATTTATATTAACTCTTTTTTTATTTCATGTCAAACTTATAATTTAACTGTATTTTATAATCTGCTAAAATCTAAAGTAGCAAAATAGTCTTCTATTGTTTCAGCACGTCTAATTTGCTCAACACTTCCATCTTCCTTAAGTAAAAGTTCTGCCGACTTTAATCTTCCGTTATAGTTATATCCCATTGAAAATCCATGAGCACCTGTATCATGAATTACAAGTAAATCTCCCATATCTATCTTAGGAAGCTTTCTATCTACCGCAAACTTATCATTATTTTCACATAAAGATCCTATTATATCATAAAGACAATTACATGGTTCATTTTCTTTACCCATAACAGTTATGTGATGGTACGCTCCATACATTGCAGGTCTCATAAGATTAGTAGCACATGCATCTACCCCTATATATTCCTTATAAATGTGTTTTTCATGTATAGCTCTAGTTACTAAGTGTCCATAAGGTCCTAGCATAAATCTTCCCATTTCAGTATAAATAGCTACATCCCCCATACCTGCTGGCACTAATATTTCTTCATATGCCTTTCTTACACCTTCACCTATTTTTATAATATCATTAGGTTCCTTATCTGGAGTATATGGAATACCTACTCCACCAGATAAATTAATAAACCCTATATGTACTCCTGTTTCCTCTTTAAGTTCAACTGCAACTTTAAATAGCATTTTAGCTAAAGTTGGATAATATGCATTAGAAACTGTATTACTAGCTAAAAATGAATGTATACCAAATTCTTCAGCACCAAGTTGTTTAAGTTTTAAAAAAGCTTCCTTCATTTGATCTCTAGTTAATCCATATTTTGAATCACTAGGATCATCCATAATACTAGTACCTAATTCAAACTTTCCACCTGGATTAAATCTACATGATATTGTTTTAGGAATGCCTGCTTCTTTCTTTAAATAATCTATATGAGTTATATCATCTAAGTTAATAATTGCATTTAATTTTCTAGCATATTTAAATTCTTCTGCAGGTGTATCGTTAGAAGAAAACATTATTTCGTCTCCTATAATTCCACACTTTTCAGATAGTATAAGTTCTGCAAGCGAAGAACAATCCATTCCGCATCCTTCTTCTTTAAGAATTTTCATAATATATGGATTTGGTGTTGCCTTAACTGCAAAATATTCTTTAAATCCCTTATTCCATGCAAAAGCTTCTTTAACTTTGCGTGCATTTTCCCTTATACCTTTTTCATCATATATATGAAAAGGTGTTGGATATTCTTTTACAATTTGTTCAAGCTGCTCGTTAGTTACAAATGGCTTTTTAATCATTTTTATAATCATCCTTCCTCAACTCAATTAATTTAATTTCATTTCTTAGTGATTCTTTGAAGATTTCTACTAAATTATCATTGCTAGAATAAAGACAAGTTGAATTAACCTTATCTCTTAGTTCTCCAGTCAAAACATATTTAGAGTCTGCTATAAGCCTTATTTGTTCAGCTTTTACATTTGCATAATAAATAATAGCCCCCTCTAATTTAAATTTTAAATTAGTTATTATAACAACTTTTATGCCCCTTTTTACTAAAGCTGTTAATTCATCTTCAAATTTGCTTAATATATTATTATAAACAGATAAGTACACTCTTTTTTCTGTGTTTTTCAGAATGTTTCTAATCTTATCCATAATATGCTTTTCTCCAATAATAGTTATATAACCATTATTTTCACATCTTCTTTTAGGTACACTTTTTAAGATTTCCTTTTTATTCATTACTAAATCTTTTATTTTGTTATCACAAAATTCTTCCATAGGCACAGGAGTATATTTTATAGTATCGCCTTCAATTATATATGCTGCTCCTTTTTCTACTAAAGACGCTAGAGCATTATATGCATTAGATCTTGATATTGAAGTAAGCTTTGAAGCTTCATATCCATTTAATTCTCCTTCTTGAAACAATAATAAATATATACTTGCTTCATGTCTTGTTAGTCCAAAACTTATTAATCTATCTATTGTTTCCATTTTTAATCATCCTTTTTTAAAGTGTTCCTATTTAGGAATACTATAACTCTTTTCCTTTTTCAAGTCAATACTGATTAACTATTTATATGAAAAATATTATCATTTATTTTTTATTTTCCATTATTTGTAATTTATTACTTTTAATGTTATAATTTCTTATGTAAAGGGTATTAAATATAAGAGAAATAGGAGGGGTTAATAATGAATTTAATTCAAGAATGGATAATCGAACATTCAGAGTTTACTGAATACACTATTATTACTTTATTAAGTTTATCAGTACTATCTGTATGTTTTTCTCTTAACTATGGTATTACATTACTACTTTCTATAATAATACTAAGCATTCTTTATGTTACCCCTAATTCACTTTTTAAAGATTCATCAAGTATTGATGATTAATTATGTATTGTGGGGAAAACATAATCATAAGAAGGTGATAAAAATAACTATTATAAATTAATTAAGGTATGAGAAAAATCTCATACCTTAATTAATTTATCACAGAAAGCTATTTACAAAAAACTTCCCAGTCTTTTTCTATTTTATTCTTCTTCCCATTTAATTTTATCTAAATATAATTCTACATAATCACAACTCATCTTAGGATTTATTGTATCTTCATCACCAATTGTAATTACTGACATCGCCATAGCATATTTAACAGTATCTCTTAACGATAGGTTATTCATATATCCGTATCCCAATCCAGCAACAAAAGAATCTCCTGCACCAGTTGTATTTTTTACAACAACATCACAGGCCTTAATCCTTCCTTCTTCTACACCATTAGTATAATAAGTTCCTTCTGAATCTAAACTAATAAAAATATTTTTTATGCCTAAATCAAGAAAATACTTGCCGGCTTTCTTTACATCTTCATATGAATTAATTTTTATTCCTGATAATACTTCTGCTTCATATCTATTAGGTTTTATTGTATGGAAATACTTAATTAAATGTTTTATTTTTTCAGCTTTTGATGCTGAAACTGGATCTAAAACAAAATTAGTCTTTCCTTCGAATTTTTTCAAAATATATTCTAAAATTTCAGGACTATCTGAATCTAAGAAAGTATATTTAGAATTTTCTATAACATGTGCTTTTGCATCTATAAAATCTTTGTCAATTTCATCTAAAGATGCCATATCAACTATTGCTGATACCATTTCGCCATGCTCATCTAAAATTGCCATATAAGTAGGAGTAGTTTTATTTTCAAGCATTAAACTATGTTCCATATTATATCCAATTATTTTAGAATGTTCTAATATATTTCTACCTTGTTCATCGTCTCCAACTATTGATATAAATTTAGTATTTACCCCTACTCTAGCCATATTTTCAGCTATATTCCTACAAACTCCACCTAAAGAAATTTTTATATTACCAGGTATTGAATCCATCTGCGTATATTTGCTTCTACTAAATCCTAAAATATCAACTATTGATGCCCCTAATACTAGTACGTATGAATTATTTTGTTCCATTTTATCTCTCCTGTTTATCATTATGTTAATTATATTTTTATATTGTTAATTATTGTAGAAATCGAAATATATTTTTAACTTTATTTCAATTCTACAACAGTTACACCATCTCCACCTTCTCCATAAACGCCTAATCTATAATTTTTAGCATGAGGATGTCTTTTTAACATGGTATTTATAGCATTTCTTAAAACACCTGTACCTTTTCCATGAACAATTGTAACTTCACCTAAATTGGCAAGATAAGCTTCATCTAAATACTTATCAGCTCTATAACAAGCCTCTTCAGCATCAAGTCCTCTCAAATCAATACTACTTTCAACAGATTTTAAATTAAGGCTTACTTCTCTTCTCTTTTTCTTTTCCTTAGCTTTTTGTGCTGTTTTTGCAACCCTTAAATCCTTCAATTTCACATTAATCTTCATTATGCCGGCTTCAACTTGAACTTCACCTTTCTTGTCAGGCATAGAAACTATAATTACATTCTGATTTAATGAAGGAAGATAAGCATCCATTCCTAAAGTTACTTTCTTTATAAGCTCACCAGAATTTTCTTTTTCTTTCATTAAAGATTTTTCTCTATTTTCAAGTGAATCCTTTAACTTCTTTCTTTCCTGTTCTAGCCTTGCTCGTCCTCCACCTGAGATTCCCATTTTTTCAAGTTCTCTCATAGCTTTTAATATATCATCTGCTTCTTCTTTAGCAGAAGATATAATTTCCTTTGCTTCTCTTCTTGCTTCATTATAAGCCTTATCTCTAGTGACTTCCAACCTTTTCAACTTTTCTTCATATTCTTTTTTCAATTTTTCAGCTATAGCCTTAATTTTACTAGCTTCTCTAGCATCTCTATTTGCAATTATACTCTTTTCTTGAAGATCTCTTATTAAATCTTCAAAAGCTAAATTTTCTTTAGAAATATTCTCTTTTGCTTTATTTATGACCTCTTCTGAAAGACCTAATCTTTTACTTATTTCAAAAGCATTAGATTTACCTGGAACACCAATTAAAAGTCTATATGTTGGTCTCAACGTTTCAACATCAAACTCTACAGATGCATTTTCAACTCCTGGTGTCTTTAATGCATATCCCTTTAACTCGCTATAATGTGTTGTTGCAATTATTTTAGTACCTCTGTTTTTTAAAGTTTCAATAATTGCAGTCGCCAAAGCAGCACCTTCAGTAGGATCTGTTCCTGCACCAAGTTCATCAAACAATGCCAAAGATTCTTCATCTGCACTTTCCATTATCTTAACTATATTAGTTAAATGAGATGAAAATGTTGATAAACTCTGTTCAATACTTTGTTCATCACCTATATCAGCAAATACTTCTTTATAAAAACTTATAGAAGAGCTATCCTTTGCACATATAAGTAAGCCACTTAACCCCATTAAATGTGTAAGCCCAACAGTCTTTAAAGTAACTGTTTTACCTCCTGTATTAGGTCCTGTTATCATTAATACTGTAAAATCATTTCCAAGATAAATATCAGATGCTACTACTTTGTCAGGATCTATTAACGGATGCCTCGCACTTATAAGATTAAAAGATCCATCACTATTAACTTCTGGCTTTATCCCATTTATTTGAGCTGAATATCTTCCTTTTGCAAATATGAAATCTATTTTTATTAAAATTTTCATATTACTTTCTAAAACAGTATAATTATCTCTTACCTTTTTAGAAAGTTCCCATAAAATCCTCTCTATCTCTGCCTGTTCCTTTAACTTTAATTCTTTTATTTCATTATTCAAATTTACAAGACTCATAGGTTCTATGAAAAATGTTGCTCCAGTTGAACTCTGATCATGAACAAGCCCAGGAACCTGACTTTTATATTCAGATTTTACAGGTATTACATACCTATCACCCCTCATAGTATATATAGCATCTTGAAGATATTTTGAATTAGCTCTTACTATAGAATTTATCTTTTCCCTTACAGATGAATTCATTTCCTTTAAACTTCTTCTTATTCCATGAAGAGTACTACTAGCTTTATCACTTATTTCTTCTTCTGATAATATACATCTTTCTATATCTGCTTGAAGATTGCCAATAGGACTTAAAATATATGATAAGTCCTCTAATCTTGGGAAATTTTCTTCTTCATCTTTTCTTGTAAGGTACTCTTTTATATTTTTTGTACATCTAAGCATATTACCTATATATAAAAGTTGCCCTATAGTAAGCGTTCCTCCCTTTTTAGCTCTTTCAATACCTTCAGTTACATCTCTTAACCCTTCAAAAGGAGGATTTCCCTTTTTTATAATTAGATTAACTGCTTCATTAGTATCTTCTAATGCATTTTTCACTTCATATACAGAATTATATGGAGTTAAATTTTCTACTAATTCTTTTCCGCCTTTAGTAAATGCATATTTTTTTACTTTTTCTTTTACTTTATCAAATTCTAACTTTTTCAGTGCTCTCTCATTCATTTTCTATTCTACACCTCTTCTGTAACATCCTTTAGTGTAATACTTTCCTTCTATTTCTTTTTCACCTCTTAACATCTTAAATATATCAATAACTTCTTTTTCACTTTCATCCTTCAAATCTATTCTAAAAGTTTTTATTCCCATACTCTTTAAATCATCAATTTCATTTATTAAATTAAGAGGTTCTCCATTAAGAATATGACTTCTACAGAACAAGTCTGTCATAACCCTAAATCTTTCTTTTGTTTCATCTACTAGTGTAAATTTATCTCTTGTACAAGCTTTATTACAAGCTTTATCTTTACTCTTTCCACCAAATGTACTACCTATTGGACAATACTGACTAACCATAAGTTCTGTCTTTCCATAAATTTGGCATATAACTCCTGTAATATTCTTTTTCATTATATCCTTAATTTCTTTTCTGTTTAGCTCTAAGCTTAAAGAAATCAAATTCAAATCTTCTCTATAAAATTTTACTGCTTCTGAATTGAAAATATTTAATTTATAATCTCCTATAATTTTCATTTCATCTTTATATATATTAATTATACCTGCATTTTCAGTTATTAAGCCTTTAATATAAGCTTTATTATTGTCAATTACATTTACAATTGATTTAAACTCAGATTTAATAATTTCAGGTGTAAGTATATATATATCAGCACCTTTTATATTTTTAATATCATCAATTGTTATAGCGTCTTTTTCTCTACTATATAAGTCTACCCCTATATTTTTAACACCTAACTGTAATAATGCTTTTAACTGACTTTTTGTTACACATGTTACAAGTAAGTCCATATCTATAGGTGCTTTAGCTTTCAATTCTTTAATAATAGGTTTAACTTTACTTCTATTTCTTCTTCCAGATGATAAGACATCTTTTAATATTTTATCAAATAAATCTCTTCGTAAATTATTTAACGAAGAAACTCTTACAAAACCATTTTCAAATTCATCAAAACTTACATTTTCTATTCTATATGGATACTCTCCTGATTTTTTTAGAGAATCACTTATTCTTTCCTTATCTAATGGTTTCTTTTCTGCCTCTTCTACCATATCGCCTAATATCTCATATTTTTTATCATTATATATAGTAGAAATTTTAATATTTTCACCACACTTAAATGATACATTTACGTCTAAATCTATTTTCTTATGATAAGGCTTAACTCTTTCAGATAAACTATTTAATAATTCTTTATTTGATGTTCTATAAATAGCATCTCCTTCTCTATATCCTTCTGGATATAATTTTACTTTATCACCTTTATCAGCTTTTTTTACTTCTTTTCCTTTTAAAAGGATCTTACTTACTGTAAATCCTTTTTTCCCAAATCCAACACCATCACCTAATGCTATTGAATCTTTTAAAACTATATACCCTTTAGAGTCTATTTTGCCTATTTCTATCCCTGTATTTTTTGGTATCTGAAAACTCATCATATCTTTTCCTATATCCTTTTTAAGATATGCTGTTGCAAAGCCACCTCTATTAAACAATTGTAATAATGTCTTTCTACCCTCTTCTAAATCAAATTGTTTATTTACAAGTTCTTTATCTAAAGCTCTCCTATATGTATCTATAACTCCTGAAACATATTCAGATCTTTTCATTCTTCCTTCAACTTTTAAAGAATATGCTCCACTATCAATGATGTCTTTAATATCATCAATAGTACATGTATCCTTTGTACTTAATAGATGACCTTTCTTTTCACCACTTTTCTCTGATGTAAGTTTATATTCTTGTCTGCATGGTTGAGCACACTTACCTCTATTTCCACTTCTTCCACCTATCATTGCACTCATTAAGCATTGACCAGAATAAGATACACAAAGAGCTCCATGAACAAAAATTTCAGTTTCAATTCCTAAGTCTTTAGAAATATATTCAATTTCTTTTAAACTAAGTTCTCTTGACAATACAATTCTTTCAAAGCCTTTAGCCTTAAAGTATACAGCTCCTTCACCATTATGAATTGTCATTTGAGTAGAAGCGTGAATTTCAAAATCAGGATATTCTGATTGTATAAGCTTAACAAGCCCTGTATCTTGAATTATAAGAGCATCTACACCTATTTCATATAAATACCCTACATATTTTATTGCTTCTCTTAACTCATTTTCTTTTAATATAATATTCATTGTCACATATATCTTAACACCATAAGCATGACAATAATCAACAGCTTCCTTCATTTTCTCATTATCAAATTCTACTGCCTTTGCTCTTGCCGAAAACTTTGGACCGCCTAAATATATCGCGTCTGCTCCACTATTTACTGCTGCATATAGACTTTCCATACTTCCTGCTGGAGCTAATAATTCTACTTTTGTCATTTTCATCTCTCCTATGTTTATTTACACGCATCCCTATTTTATGTTATATCATAAAACACGGATTAATTCTACTTTTGTTATATTAATACATACTGAAACAATGATGATATATAAATTTGATTTTTTCAAAACTAAAGAAAAAAGGTAGGAAAAGAAAAATTTTATATTTAAAAGCTACTTTAACAGCTAAAATTTCTCTTTTCCTACCCTCTATACTAAAAATATTCAGATTACTTTCTTAAAACAGTGTCTCTCTTTAATTTTGCCATTTCAATTTGCACATCAACTATTTTTTTCTCTAAATCTAAAATTTTATATTTAGCATCTCTTAACTCTTTTCTAGATTGCTTTCCACTTTCTAATATAGTAGATTTCTCACTTGATAACTTTTCTATTTTTTCTTGCATTTCAAGTATTAATGCTTCTCTTTTATCTATCTCACTATCCATTATTTCTTTATTATGGATTCTCTCGTTTTCAAATTCTTCCTTCAATTTTATTTTACTCTGATTATTTATTTCAATAACTTTATCTTTTTGTAATATTTGATTATTTAACTTTCTATTTTTCTCTTCTAATTCATTTACGCTATTCTTAGTATTATTAATTTCTTCTTTTAAACTTTTCTTAGACTGAAGTAATTTTTGAATATCAGAATTCAATTTATTATTACTATTTTTTAATGACTCTAATTCTTTATTTAGCACACTTTCATTATATTTAGATTCATTAACAATTTTTTTTGCTTCTTCCTTTTCCACACTAAGCTTCATAATAGTTTCACGAAGATTATCTATTTCTAAAGTTTTATCTTCAATCTCTTTATTTAATAATATTACCTGATTCTTGTTTTCTTCTTGAAGAATCTCAATTCTTTCTCTCAATTCTTTTATAGTATCGCTCAATGTTTGATTTCTCTCTTCTAATGAAAGCTTTACTTTCTTTGTTTCTTGATATTCTATATCATTTTCATATAACTGATCTACAATATTAACAGCTGCTAAAACTGCTGCATCTCCAGTGCTTAAAAATTGATTTTTACTTTTTATCTCATTTATTTTTTCATCTACATACTCTGCAACTTGCTTTAAATATTTCTCATCATCTCTACCTTTTAAATTATAATCTTTACCATTTATATTAACAGTTACCTTAATCATTTTAACACCTCTCAAATGCTTGTCCTATAAAAATTATTATATTGTATTTATTTTTATAAAACAAGAAGAATACAATAAAATCAGTCTCCAAATTATTACAAATATTATACTAAAAAACTCACTTTTTCTACTATAAAAGAATATATATTATTATATTGATTAAGGAGTGATTATTATAAAAATTAAAAAATGTAATTCTTTACTTTTTACTATTTTAATTTCAATAATTATGTTGCTCATTAGCTGTACCTATTTTCAAAATATATCTAAACAACCACCCCCTCAAGTTACAAATTCTACATCTAACGAAGTCAATAAATGTTCTATTGTATTTGCAGGAGATGTATTATTACACAACGAACAGCTAAAAGCAGGCTACAACAAAAATACTAACACCTATAATTTTGATGAATTTTTTATAAATGTAAAAGACTATGTTTCTCAAGCTGACTTAGCTGTTTGTAACTCTGAAACTACCTTTCTAGGACCTGAATCTGAATATTCAGGCTACCCTTGTTTCAATAGTCCTACAGATATTCTTTCCTCTTTAAAAAAATGTGGTTTTGATATTCTAGCCTCTGCTCATAATCACATTCTAGATAATGGCTATGGTGGTTTTGTAAATACTGCCAAGTATATTACTGACAATAATTTCGACTTAATCGGCATAAAAAATAATGATTACGATAAAAATTATCTAATTAAAAATGTAAATAATATAAAAATAGGCATCACAAATTACAGCTATTGTGATAAAAATACTACCAACTATACTTTTAACAACATACCTCTTCCATCATCTTTAGAAAATAGAATTAATCTATTTGATAATTTTAACATAGACTACCATTTGCAAAATATGAAAACTACAATAGAAAATATGAAAAAAGACGGTGCTGAATATATTATTTTTTATATTCATTGGGGGATTGAATATGATACATCTGAAAGCACTGAGCAAAATTACTTAGCAAAAAGGTTAAATTCTCTCGGTGTTGATGCTATTATTGGAAGTCATCCTCATGTTGTACAGCCTATTAAATATATCGAAAATGATACTTCTGGCAAAAAAACTCTTGTCTGCTACTCTCTTGGAAATTTTATATCTAATCAAAGAGCTGAAACTATGGGAAACGAAAAATCTGAAGATGGGCTAATGGTTAAGCTAAATTTAGTTAAAATAAATAATAATGTTATTCTTGATTCATACGAAGCTGAACCCACATGGGTTAATAAATTTTTAGATTCTTCATCAAAGGTTCATTACAATATAATAAAGAACAAAGATGTTATAAAAAATATGAATTCTCAAAATTATTCTGAAGAAGTATTTAACAAAATTCAAAATTCATATAACTCAACTTATAATATAATTAATAGTAAGCAAAGCAAAAAATAAGAAGCTGTATCAAAATAAATTTTGATACAGCTACGAATAGAAAAATAAATATATGTACTTTAAGAATATTAATCCTATTCAACAAATAGGATTCCCAATCGATGTTGAAATTATTCCTGTAGACGAGATATAAATTTCAGATTGCTTTTGCAGGAGCAAAAGATTCCTGAACATAATACAATTGCTAGATTTAGAAGTCTACATTTTGCACCATATGCTACACGAATTCTAAGTGATAAAATGCACCTTTTTTTATTAAGTTTATTTTAGAAACAAAAAGACGGAGCTTGTCGCTAACGATTTTTAACCGTTAATGCAACAAGCCCCTTATTTTGATTATCTTAATTCTGCACCTAGTTTATTTTCTAAGTTCTTTAATATTTTATCATGAACTTTATTTACATCTTTATCTGTTAAAGATTTTTTATGATCTCTATAAACTATAGCATAAGCAACACTCTTCTTTCCTTCAGGAATTTGAGCTCCCTTATATATATCAAATAAAGATACTTTTTCTACTAATTGTCCACCAGTTCTCTTAATAATATCTTCTATCTCTCCAACTAAAACTTCATCATCAACCAAGATAGCTATATCTCTTGTTGCTGCTGGGAACTTAGGAATTGGTGTATAACTTCTCTTAACATTAGCTGCTTCATATAATGCATCTAAATCCAATTCAGCAACATAGCATCTTGTTTCTAAATCATAGTTTTCTTCTACATCTGGATGAATTTCTCCAAATGTTCCTACATTCTTACCTCTTAAAGTAATAGATGCAGTTTTTCCTGGATGGAATGTAGGATTTTCACTTTCACGAACGAACTTAGCTTTAGCCACTCCTAGTCTATCTAGAACATTTTCTACAACACCCTTTAAGTCTAAGAAATCACAGTTTCCATACATACCAATTGATAATACATTTTTTTCAGTTGGAAGTTTATTTTCATCTTCATTTTTCAAATAAACTTTTCCTATTTCAAATAATCTAGCATATTCATTACTTCTTGAATAATTTCTACTTAATGATTCCATAATTGATGGATAAGTTGAAGTTCTCATTACTGAGAAATCTTCTCCTAATGGATTCTTTATCTTAACAACATTTCTAAGTTCTGAATCTTCAGGAATTCTTATCTTATCAAATACTTTTGGTGAAGTAAATGAATAAGCAATTGATTGGTTAAGACCTGATGATATTAAAGTATTAACAACTACTTCTCTAAGGACTTCATTTCTATGCTTATTTTCTCTATTAGGAGTAACATCAAATACAGTTGTTGGTATTTTATCATAACCATATATTCTAGCTACTTCTTCAGCTATATCTTCTCTTATAGCTATATCTATTCTAAATGTAGGAACAGTTATCTTTAAAATATCTCCATCAATTTCTGTCATTAATTCTAATGAATCTAAAGCAGATTTCATTTCATCTTTAGATATATCTGTTCCTAAGAATTTATTTATCCAACTAGCTGAAACTTCAACATGAGATATCTCTTTAACTTCTGGATAAACATCAATAGTACCTTCTACAACTTCACCTGCACCTAATTCGCATATAAGTGCACAAGCTCTATCTAAAGCAAGCTTAGCTAAATTTGGATCTATATCTTTTTCAAATCTTCCTGATGCTTCTGTTCTTAAAGCTAATTTTTTAGAGTTTACTCTTATATTAGTTCCATCAAAGTTAGCACATTCAAAAACAACTTCTGTTGTATCTTCTTTTATTTCTGAATCAAGACCGCCCATTATACCTGCTAATCCAATAGTCTTATCTTCATCTTTTATACAAACAAAACTTGAATCTAAAGTTCTTTCTACTTCATCTAAAGTAGTAAACTTTTCTCCTTCTTTAGCTGCATCTACAACTATATGTCCTTTTGTTAATTCTCTTGAATCATATGCATGCATTGGTTCTCCAATTTCAAGCATAACAAAGTTTGTAATATCAACTATATTATTTATAGGTCTAATTCCTGATTCTAAAAGTCTTTCTTGCATCCATGCTGGTGATTGTGTAACTTTAACATTTTTTATTTTTCTAGCCATATATCTCTTGCAAAGATTAGTTTTAACTTCAACCTTTAATTCATCATTTACATTTCCATTACCCTTAACTTCATATGAAAGGTTTGGCATTTTAAAACTAGTTCTTAATGCAGCTGCTGCTTCTCTAGCCATACCAACCATACTTAAACAGTCAGGTCTGTTAGATGTTATATCAAAATCTAATATAGCTTTATTAAGTTTTAAATATTCCTTAATATCCATTCCTATTGGAGCATCTTCAGGTAAAATCATTAAACCAACAACTGGTTCATCTCCTGCAATACCTAATTCTTCTTCTGAACAGAACATACCATTAGATACTACGCCTCTCATTTTTCCTTTCTTAATTTCTGTTCCATCAGCTAATATTGATTTATGAAGTGCTACTGGAACTTTATCATTTTCCTTCATATTAGTTGCAGCTGTAACTATTTGAATTACTTCACTTCCTATGTTAACTTGACATACACTAAGTCTATCTGCATCAGGATGCTTTTCAATTTTCTCAATTTGACATACTACAACATTTTTTATATTATCACCTTGAATTACTACTTCTTCAAGTTGTGAACCTGTTAAAGTTAATATATCTCCAAGTTCTTTTGGGCTTACATTTATATTAACATAATCATTTATCCAATTAAATGGTACTTTCATTTCTTATCCTCCTCTAGAATTGATTTAAAAATCTCATATCACTTTCGTATAATAATCTGATATCATCTAAACCATAATTTAACATAACCATTCTATCAACACCAAATCCAAAGGCAAATCCACTATATACTTCTGGATCTAATCCACAGTTTCTTAAAACTTGAGGATGTACCATACCGCATCCTAGAAGTTCAATCCATCCTGAATTTTTACATACATTACATCCCTTTCCTCCACATACGAAGCAAGTAGCATCCATTTCTGCAGAAGGTTCTGTAAATGGGAAATGATGAGGTCTAAATTTAGTTTTTACATTATCACCAAACATTTTCTTTGCAAATAGTTCTAATGTACCTTTTAAATCAGCAAAAGTTACACCTTTATCTATAACAAGACCTTCCATTTGATAAAATATAGGTGAGTGAGTAGGGTCAACTGAATCTGCTCTATAAACCTTACCTGGTGAAATCATCTTTATTGGTGGTTCTTGCTTTTCCATTACTCTTACTTGAACTGGTGAAGTTTGAGTTCTTAACACTATATTATCATTTATATATAATGTATCTTGTTCACTTCTAGCTGGATGATTTTTAGGAATATTTAATGCTTCAAAATTATAATGATCTAATTCTACTTCTGGACCATCTTCTATTGTAAATCCCATAGATATAAATATATCTTTCATCTTTTCTAGAGTAAGTTCAAGTGGATGTCTCTTACCAATAACCTTTTTATTACCTGGTAATGTTATATCTATTACTTCACTTCTAAGTTTAGCAGCCTTTTCTCTTTCTTTTATTTTAGCTTGAGCTACATCTAATCTTTCTTCTACAATCTTTTTAACATCATTAACCATCTTACCTACAATAGGTCTTTCTTCTTTAGCTAGACCTCCCATACTCTTTAAGATAGTTGTAAGTTCTCCTTTTTTTCCCAAGAACTTAACTCTTAATTCTTGAACAGCTTCAATTGTTTTAAGCGACTCTATTTCACTTAATGCTGTCTCTTTGATTTTATTCAACTTTTCTTGCATTGCTTTTCTCCTTTCAGATTTCGTATATAAAAAAAACGCCCCCTAAAAAAGGGACGAAATATCCGCGTTACCACCCTAATTGATTTAGCAAAAAACTAAATCCAACTCTTAAAAATTAACGACTTTTTCTGCCGCCAGTAGCTACTATTATTTCACAACCAGAACTCCTGAGTGAACTTCAACATAAATCTTCATAAAAAGGCTCACAGTCCATTGACCTTTTCTCCCTGAAAGCTTCATTATGCCTACTTTCTCATTCACAGTTTTTCTATTATTTTAATTACTTTCCCATTATACAAATTTTCACTAAAAATATCAACTATTTTGTCTAACTTTTTCATATAATATTATTGATGAAGCTATTGCTACATTTAAAGACTCTGCTCCTCCTGGCATTGGAATTTTAACTTTTTTATTTGAAAGTTCATAAACCTCTTTACTCACTCCATTACCTTCATTTCCTACAGATACAATTAAATTACCTGTTAAATCTTCTTCAAAAAAGTTCTTATTACCTTCTAGAGATGTAGCAAGTAAAGAAAATCCTTTATTTATTAATGTTTTAACTATGCTAAGTTCCGCATCATCATAAACAACTGGCACATGAAATAATGATCCCATAGTTGAACGTATAGTTTTTTCATTATATACATCTACTGTTCCCTTAGTTAAAATTATCCCATCAACGCCTGCCGCATGAGCTGTTCTAATAATAGTTCCTAAATTCCCCGGATCTTGAACCTTGTCACAAAGCAAATAAAACTTACCTTCTAATGCCATATCTATTTTTTTCATTTTAACAATAGCTACAATACCTTGTGGTTTTTCTGTAGCACATAATTCTTTTAACAAATTATCATTTAACCCATATATTTTTATGTTATTTTTATAATCTCCAAGATATTCATCTATTCTTTTTTCTTCTTCATTATTAACAAATATATACTCAATATCGAGATTAGCCTTAAATGCTTCTTGTATCAACCTAAATCCTTCAATAATATATTTAGAACTTTTATTTCTTCCTTTTCTTTCTTTAAGCTTTTTAGTTTCTTTATATAAATTATTATCTTTACTTTCTATATAAATCAAATAATCACCTCTATTACTTTTCTTTTGATATTTCACCTTCAAGCTTTTCTAAATTTTTATCTTCTCCTACAGCTATAAGTATATCATTTTTACCAATCTCTAAATCAGGTGCTGGAGAAAAATTTATTTTATCACCATTTTTTATAGCAATAATATTTATACCATATTTTTTTCGTATATCTAATTGCTTTAAAGTTTTTCCAACCCATTTTTTTAAAGTTTCAATTTCCATTATACTATAGTCAGAAGCTAATTCTATATAATCCAATATATTAGATGATACAATGTTATGAGCCACTCTAATTCCCATATCTTTTTCAGGAAGTATAACTTTATCAGCACCTATTTTATATAAAACTTTTTCATGCAGTTCATTATTACCTTTAGCTACTATATATTTAACGCCTGCTTCTTTAATCAGTAATGTAGCCATTATACTTGATTGAATATTTCCTCCTATAGCTACTATTGCCACATCAAAATTTCTTATACCTAAGTTTGAAAGTGCATTTTCATCAGTTGCATCCATTACTACTGAATGAGTAACAGATTCTGCTATTTCCTGAACAGCTTCACCATCTTTATCTATTGCCAAAACATCATTACCTGATTCATATAAAGTTCTTGCTACTGATTTTCCAAATCTTCCAAGTCCTATTACTACATATTGCTTCTTTGCCATTTTAACACACCCCTTATCCTATTAATATCTCACCCTCTGGATAACTAAATCCTCTTTTAGTCTGTCTATGCATCAATGCAAGCATAACTGTTAAAGGTCCAACTCTTCCACAGTACATTGTAATTATTAATATAAGTTTTCCAATCACAGAAATACTCTGCGTAATTCCTAAAGTTAATCCTGCTGTTCCAAAAGCAGATGTTGCTTCAAAAAATAAATTTATAAAAGGCACACCATATTCGGTTATTGACAATATCATAGTTACTGTAACTACTAAAGTCATTCCAAGCATAAGAAGTGCAAAAGATTTATACACTAAGTCTTTTGAGAATTTTCTTTTAAATGCTTCTGTATCTTCTCTTCCTTTTATAACACTTATTAATGTAAATACTGCTATCCCAAAAGTAGTAGTTTTAAGTCCACCCGCTGTTGACCCAGGTGATCCTCCTATAAACATCAAAAAGATAGTTGAAAATATGCTTGCGGTAGTCATTTTATCTAATGCTATACTATTAAATCCCGCTGTTCTAGGAGATACAGCAGTAAAAATAGAATTAATAACTTTATCTTTTAATCCCATATTCCCTATAGTATCTACATTCTTATATTCTAATAGAAAAATAAATAAAGTTCCGAAAATCACTAAAAAGGCACTTATAGTCAATGCAATTTTAGAATGAACAGAAATTCGTTTAACTTTTTTATAATTGAATAATTCCAATATTACAGTAAATCCTATTCCACCTATAATAATAGACGATGATAAAGTTAGCAAAACTATCGCGTTGTTATTATAACATGTAACACTGTTACAATTACCTAGAATATCAAATCCGGCATTACAAAATGCTGATATTGAATGAAACAGACTGTAAGCAATTCCTTTCAACATTCCAAATTCAGGAATAAACTGAGTGGAAAGTACAACTGCTCCTAATAATTCTGCCACCATTGTAAAACCAATTACATATCTAACCATCTTTACTAACCCTTGAATATTTAACGTATTCATTGACTCTTGAACATATAATCTGTCTTTTAAAGTTATCTTTTTACCAAGTAAAACTTCTACAAAAACAGTTATAGACATAAATCCAAGGCCTCCTGTTTGTATTAACAACATTATTATGAATTTCCCAAAGCTACTCCAATAAGTTCCTGTATCAACTGTAACTAGCCCTGTAACACACACTGCTGAAGTTGATGTGAACAAAGAATCTAAAAAATTAGTATACTGTCCTTTCCTTGATGATATAGGCAAACTTAATATAATAGCCCCCATTATAATAAGTAGTAAAAATCCAATAGCAAGTATTTGTACTCCCTCTAATCCTTTTCTAATCTTCTTACTTTTATTAACCATATAATCACTCCAAAATAGTATAAGACACTATTATTATCATTTTTTAATATATAAAAATAAAATGCGACTAAAAAGCCGCATTTTGTATATATAAATTAAGCGTTAACGTGTTTCTTAGCTACTTCTACTAAATCAGCAAATGCCTTTGGATCATTAATAGCTATTTCAGATAACATCTTTCTGTTTATGTCAACTCCAGCTAATTTCATTCCATTCATGAATTTTGAATATGAAAGACCATTCATTCTTGTAGCAGCATTTATTCTTGCTATCCAAAGTCTTCTATAATCTCTCTTCTTTAATCTTCTTCC